>JAFWQM010000140.1 GCA_017509065.1 Clostridia bacterium | reverse complement strand
GGAGGACCGCGCTCTCCAGGTTTTCACAATCCATGAACGCGCCTTCCCCGATCCCGGCAACCCCTTCCGGGATGGTCACGGCGGTCAGACCGCCGCATCTGGAGCCCTGGCATATACCTCGTTTTTCTTTGCCCAGGAGCTTGCTATATGATCTTTCCCCAAGCTGGCGCATACTGTTTGTTTTTATACGTTCTTGTATCGCCTGATGGGGTGCAGGGGACGAAGCCCCCTGCCGCGGGGTTTCAGGGGCCGCGGAGGCCCTTGAGTCTTTATTTTTCCAGAAAAGCGTCGATCAGTTCTGCCGCCTGCGTCACGGGGTCGCTTGCCATATCCAGCCAATGCAGGTTTTCCTCCCGGCGGAACCAGGTCATTTGGCGCTTGGCGAATTTCTTGATGGCGTTGCCCAATTCCAGCACCATCTGGTCGTAGGTGAGTTCACCCAGCAGGTAGCGGGTGAGATACCGGTATTCCAGGCCGAGCTTCATTAAAAATTCTGTGCTGACGCCCGCGTTCAGGAGGCCGCGCACTTCGTCCACCATGCCCTGAGAAAGCCGCCGTTCCAGGCGCTCGTCGATGCGGGATTTCAAGGTTTCCCGGGGCCAGGTGACGCCCAATTTCAGCGTTTCATAGCGGGGATTGCGCCTGCCGGGGTGGTAATCGTCCGCCGCTAAGCGTTCCAGGGCGCGCATGACGCGATTGCGGTTCTTGGGGTCGATGTCCGTGTCCGGCAGCTTTTCTTTCAGCATTTCATATAACGCCGGGGTCTCGAAGGTTTCCAGGTGGGCGCGGAGATTCAGGTCCGGCTCGATATCCGATAATTCATAGCCGTCCGCCACGGAATCCACATACAGCCCGGTGCCGCCCACCAGGAAGGGGATTTTTCCCCGGGCTAAAATGCCGTCGATGGCTTCATAAGCTAAACGCTGAAAATCCGCCATGGAGAAAAAATCCCCCGGCTGGCAAACGTCGATCAGGTGATGGGGCACGCCCTTGGTTTCGTCCGGTGTGATTTTGCCGCTGCCCAAATCCAGGCTCCGGAACACCTGCCGGGAATCGGCAGAAACCACCTCTCCCCCATACCGGAGCGCCAATTCCACCCCCAAGCCGCTTTTGCCCGAGGCATTGGTGCCCACGATCACGATCAGCTTGCCTGCCATCGGCCCACCCCCTGTTTTCGGATGCGCCTATTGTATCATAGCTTTCCTGTTCATGTAAAGCGCGTCCGTTTGTGGCCGCAAATTTCGCGTGATTCCGCATATATGCACAAAAACATGAATTTCATGAATAAATATCAAGATAATTCTTGTATTTTTCCAAAAGTCTTTGAATAAAAATTCAAATTTCCTCTTGACAGGCGTTTTTCTGTGTGGTATACTGCACCCGTTCCCCAAAAGGAACGCGAATCAAACGAACACAATTTGTCAGGAGGAAAAGACTTATGAAGAAGATTCTCGCTATGGTATTGGTTCTTTGCCTGCTGGTCCCGGCCCTGTCCGCTTTCGCGGAGGATAAGCTGATCATGGGCACCAACGCCGCCTTCCCGCCCTACGAATATTATGAGGACGGCGTGATCGTGGGCATCGACGCTGAAATCGCCGCGGCCATCGCTGAAAAGCTGGGCATGGAACTGGTGATCGACGATATGGACTTCGGCGCCATCATCACCGCTGTGACCACCGGCAAGGTGTCCATTGGCATGGCCGGCATGACCGTGACCGAGGAACGCCTGCAGAGCGTGAACTTCTCCACCTCCTACGCCACCGGCATCCAGGCCATCATCGTGAAGGAAGGCTCTCCCATCGCTTCCGTTGACGATCTGTACGCGGAAGGCGCTTCCTACAAGATCGGCGTGCAGGAATCCACCACCGGCGACATCTACTGCTCCGACGATTTCGGTGATGAAAACGTGCTCAAGTACAAGGTGGGCGCGGACGCCGTAGCCGCCCTGCTGGCCGACAAGGTGGACTGCGTGATCATTGACAACAACCCCGCCAAGGCTTTCGTGGAAGCCAACGCCGGTCTGGTGCTGCTGGATACCCAGTACGCCGTGGAAGACTACGCCATCGCCATCGCCCTGGAAAACACCGAGCTGCTGGAAAAGATCAACGCCGCCCTGGAAGTGCTGATCGCCGACGGCACCGTGGCCGCCATCGTGGCGAAGTACATTCCCGCCGAGTAATTTCAGGCTTTCTCTTTCATCCAATAGGGAGCGAGCAATCGCCCCCTATTGCTTTATATCATCAAAGGACGGAGCAACATGAAGAAAAAACAGCCCCTTTGGATCAAAATCTGCGCGGTGCTGGCTGTGCTGGCTATTGTGGCGGTGGCGGGCTATTTCGCCGCATTCTATCAGGCGGATGTGCTGAAAATCGAAAACGGCAAGGTGTCCGGCGCCAAATCCACCTGGCTGATTGCCCAGGATGGAGCGGTGTATTACAAGCTGGCGGACGTGAATGTGCCGAAAAACTACACCGCCGTGAAAAACGCCCCGGATACGGACGGCGACGCCATCACTACCTTCTTTATGTACCGGGGCAAGGACGCGGAAAAGCAGCCGGGCACGCTGCTGATTTTCGGTCAGGCCGCGAGCCAAATCGCTGATCTGAACCAGGGCAAGGAAACGGAAATCGCCGGTCAGCCGGGCCTCCTGCTCATTCAGGACGGCGAAGAAAGCCGCACGGCGCTGTTTTATATGGCGTCACCCTATGATGATCTGCGCATTGTGGTGCAGGCCACATTGCCCGAAGGCGCGACCGACGAAGACCTGACGGCGCTAATCGCGGTCATGGCGGAAAAAGTGACGCCGGGCAGGCAGCTTTCCGCTATCGCGGCGGATTTCAAGCTGAATTTCCTGGATGACGACCGCTGGCAGTATCTTTGGAACGGCTTGGGCGTTACCCTGAACATCACCTTTGGGGCCGTGGCGCTGGGCATCATCATCGGCGTGCTGGTGGCCATGGTGCGCTCCACGTGGGATCAGACCCAGGAAACCATGCGCAAAGGCCTGGGCCGGACGGTAATGTGCCTGCTCAACGGCATCTGCAAGGTGTACCTGACCGTCATCCGCGGCACCCCCGTGGTGATCCAGCTGATGATCGCTTACTACATCATCTTAGCTTCCAGCCGCAACGGAGTCATGGTGGCCATGCTGTCCTTCGGCATCAACTCCGGCGCATACGTGGCCGAAATCATCCGGGGCGGCATCATGAGCATCGACAAGGGGCAGATGGAGGCCGGGCGCTCCCTGGGCTTTGATTACATCAAAACCATGTGGTACGTGATCATTCCCCAAACCATGAAAAACGTGCTGCCCGCCCTGGCGAACGAATTTATCGTGCTGCTCAAGGAAACCTCCGTGGCCGGTTACGTGGCGGTGAAGGATCTGACCAAGGGCGGCGACATCATTCGCGGTGTAACCTATTCCGCCTTTATGCCGCTGCTGGCCGTGGCCGCCATTTATTTAGTGATGGTCATGTTTTTCACCTGGCTGGTAGGCAAGCTGGAAAGGAGGCTGCGCAGCAGTGACCACTGATATTATCATTTCCGTAAAGGATTTGCAGAAGCATTTCAAGGGCGGCGAACTGAAAGCCCTGCGGGGCGTCAGCGCCGACATTCACAAGGGCGAAGTGGTGGTGGTGATCGGACCCAGCGGCAGCGGCAAATCCACCTTCCTGCGGTGTCTGAACCTGCTGGAAATGCCCACGGCGGGCACCATCTCCTTTGAGGGCGTGGACATCACCGACCCCAAGGTGAATATCAACGTGCACCGGCAGAAAATGGGCATGGTGTTTCAGCACTTTAACCTGTTTCCCCATATGACCGTGCTGCGGAACATGACCCTGGCCCCCATGAAGCTGCTGAAAAAGAGCAAAAAGGAAGCGGAAGAAAAGGCCGTGGGGCTGCTCAAGCGCGTCAATCTGGCCGACCGGGCCGACGCCTATCCCAGCCAGCTTTCCGGCGGACAAAAGCAGCGCATCGCCATCGTGCGCGCCTTGTGCATGGAGCCGGAGGTCATGCTCTTTGACGAGCCCACCTCCGCCCTGGACCCCGAAATGGTGGGCGAGGTGCTGGACGTAATGAAGCGTTTGGCCCAGGAGGGCATGACCATGGTGGTGGTCACCCACGAAATGGGCTTTGCCCGGGAGGTAGCCGACCGGGTGCTGTTCATGGACGAGGGCCAGATCGTGGAGGAAGGCACCCCCGACGAAATTTTCTCCCATCCCACGCAGCAGCGGACCAAGGATTTCCTGAACAAGGTATTGTGATTCCGAAAGCCTCCGCGATTTTCAGCGCGGAGGCATTTTATCGAAAAACGATCCTATGTGAGTACCGCACTTGTTTTTTGACCTGATTTCGCTTATAATGCTTATGGGAACAGCTGCCGTTCAGGGAGGGATCATATGATCAAACCAATTGAAGAACTGACCATCACGGATGATTTTATGTTCGGGGCCGTGATGCGCGACCCGAAGCTGCTAAAGCCCTTGCTGGAAATGATCTTAGGCGTGAAAATACGGAGGATCGAATACCCCGAACTGCAAAAAGCCCTGAATGAGCGGTACGGTTCCAAAGGCATCCGGCTGGACGTGTACGTGGAGGACGAGAAAGAAACCGTCTACAACGTGGAGATTCAAACCTCCGATAAAAAGCACCTGCCGAAAAGAACGCGTTATTATCAGGGGGTCATTGACCTGCACATCCTGGAAAAGGGCGAAGATTATACGGCGCTCCGCCGCAGCTTCGTCATTTTCATCTGCACCTTTGACCCCTTCCATCAGGGCCGATGGGTTTACACCTTCGAGAATCTTTGCCGGGAAGACCCTGCTATCGCTCTGGATGATGGCGCGACCAAGGTCATTCTCAACACCAAGGGCGGCGCGGGCGAAATCAGCGATGACTTGAAATCTCTTTTGCGCTACATGGAGGGCTTCAAGCCGGACAGCGACTATACAAGAATGCTGAACGAGGCCGTGGAATACGTGCGCTCGGACGATCAGTGGAGGAGGGAGTATATGGTTCTGAATGAAATGCTGAAAGAAAACAGGCGGATGGGTGGATACATGGGAAAGGTTGCACAAGTACGCAATTCCCGGCACACCGTTGACAAAGGAACGCTTTCATTGATTCTGATGATTCATCCGCATACCCTCCAGGAGATTTTGGACACCATGGACGCCCACCCGGATTGGGACGATGAAAAAATCGCGGAAACCGTTGACTTTGAATAAGCTGCCCCATGGAGCGTCCGGCATTGGACGCTCCGTTTTGTTTCCATCCCGCCGCCGTTGGTTCGCCAGCGGCGTTTTTTGTTTTCTGCCCAAAAACAAACATTCGTTGTTTTATCTTTTTTCATTCCACTATAAGTTGATTTTTTGAAGGATTTCTCCGTTGAAACAACCTTCAGTTCATGCTACAATGCAGGCGCCGCGGCAGAAAACGACAAAGGAGGCCCATCCATGGAAAACACATTTGATCTCAAAAGTCTCCGCAAAGCAAAGGATATGAAACAGGAGGAATTGGCCGCCGCCGTGGGCGTATCGCCCCAGGCGGTGAGCAAATGGGAACAGGGCGGCCTGCCGGACGCGGCGCTGCTGCCCGCCATCGCGGACGCGCTGGGCGTTTCTATCGACGCCCTCTTCGGACGGCAAAAAGAGGAATTGAGCTTTTACGACCGCTTCCTGCAACACATGTATGGCGTACACTGGCGCGATGTCATTGGGGAACTGTACCGCATCGGCCAGTTATGCGGCGCGTCTGTCTGCCGGGTGGAAAAATACAATGAGTTCCTATTCAGCCACGCGGACGAAAGCACCTATACGGAAGGCGCGCTGGATGAAGGCTTCTTTCAGGGACGGCCGCACGAAAAACAGCCCTATTTCCTGCTGATCCCCGAACCTAAGGAAGGTTACGAAAGCGCCGTGCCCTACGGCGAAGCGTTCGTTCATCTGTACGAAGTGCTGGCGTCCCCCAACGCGCTGAAAGCCATGTACTATATCATGTCTGAACAAAACGCCTACTTTGACGCGGAAGCGATGGCCGCGGCCCTGTCCGTTTCCACAGAGGAAGCTTCAAAAATCATTGAAGGGCTCGTCAGCATCAACGTCGTATCTCAAGCCAGCTTTGCCACCGGAACCCAAAGCAAAACGATCTACCAGGGAAAGGCGTACATCGAATTCATCGCTTTCCTCTATTTTTCCTCCATGCTCATGAACCGGCCAACCCATTTTATCTATCAGATCAACGACCGATCGAAACCCTGGTTTGATAGAAAAACGTATAAAACGCCATGACGCGCCGTCAGCAGATTCCCGCGCCTCCGCGATTTTATCCCGCGGAGGCCTTTTCTTCGCCTTGACTTTTTTACTTTTGCGGGCTATCATGGGAGCCGAAACCAAAGGAGGAGAGTTTATGGTTATGATCGGCGTGACCCCGTCTCTGACCGAGAAAGGGAATATAACCCAGAATCAGGATTATTTTAACGCGGTGTTCCGGGCGGGAGCGCTGCCCGTGCTGCTGCCCCTGACGGAGGATGAAGCCGTCATGCGGGAAATGCTCTGTCGGGTGGACGGCCTGCTGCTCACCGGCGGGGACGACGTGGGGCCGGACATGTATGGGGAAGAAAAGCTGCCCTGCTGCGGAGAAACGACCCCGGCCCGGGACCGGTTCGAGTTTCCCCTGTGCCGCTTGGCGCTGGAAAAGGATATGCCCATTTTCGCCATTTGCCGGGGACATCAGGTGCTGTCCTGCGTACTGGGTGGTACCATGTACCAGGATATAGCCGAGCAGTTCGGCCCCGAGCTCAAGCATCCCCAGTATGATACCCCACGGGACAAGGTGCACGATATGCTCGTGGAGGAAGGCTCCCTGCTGCACAGGATCACGGGCTTGACACGGTTTCAGGTGAACAGCCGCCATCATCAGGCAATAAAAACGCCCGGGGCAGGCTTAAAGGTCATTGCCCACGCGCCGGACGGACTGATCGAGGGCGCAGAGCTGCCGGGGAAGAAATTTGTGCTGGGCGTTCAGTGGCATCCCGAAGCCTTGGGCGACCGTTACGAAGAAGCCCAGGCCCTGTTCAACGCCTTTGTGGGAGCCTGCAGATGATGACGGAAATCGCCCTGGTGGCCGACCTGCACGGCAATTGGCCCGCCACGGAGGCGGTGGATCGGGACATCCGCGCCCGGGGCATCCGCCGCGTCTGGTGTTTGGGGGACGTGGTAGGCAAAGGCCCCTCCAGCGACCGCACCTTTGACTGGGCGGTGGAAAACTGTGAATTCATCCTGCAAGGCAACTGGGATGAGGGCGTCGGCAAAAAACAGTTCCCCAACGATCAATTCTATTACGATCAGTTAGGCGAACAGCGCATGGCTGCCCTGACCCAATGGGCCTTTGAATATGAATGCTTTCTTTCGGGCCGGAAAACGCGCCTGTTTCACGGGCGCTCCACCATGCCCGCGCCTTACGGCGTCCACGAGGACGCGGAGCTGCTTGCCCCTTACTTTCTGCCGGATTACGACGTGGTGGGCTATGGCGACTGCCACCGCCAGGGCGTGCGGCTGCTGAACACCCAGGGCATTTTGTTTAACACCGGCAGCGTGGGCAACGGCTTGGGCGTGCCCATGGCCCAATATGTCATCCTGCGCTGTGAACCGGACAGCCGGGAACCCGCTCCCCTGGATATCACCACAGTCACCGTGCCCTATGATCGGGAACAGGCCGTCCGGGACACCCGGGAAGCTGGGCGGCGCGGCATGCACAACGCCGACCTGTTTGAACGGGAAATCCTCTCCGGCGTTTACGCCCGGGCCAACGGGAAGGAGAAGCCATAAAAGGCGCGGCAATCAGTTGATGCTCATGATAAAGAGTTGAGAGTTAAGAGTTGAGATTTATATAGTCGGTCAAATATGCTTTTCGTGTGTTAAACACTATATCATCTCAACTCTCAACTCTCCGCTCTAAACTCTGACGTAATGTGTCCTTTGAATATGCGTCTGAAAAACACAGGGGGGAGTTGCGTGTGATCCGTTTCGGTCCGGCGGGCAATTCCGAATCCTTTTACGCCCAGGGCTATAAAGCCAGCTGGCAGGCGCCGGGCTGGCTGCGGGGCATGGGGCTTTCCGCCTATGAGTATTCCTTCGGGCGCGGAGTGGGCTTATCGGAGGAAGCGGCGGAAAAAATCGCCGGGTACGCCCGGGAAAACGACATCGCCGTCAGCGCCCACGCGCCGTATTTCATCAATTTAGCCAATCCAGACCCGGAAAAACGGGAAGCCTCCTTCCGCTATATCACCGACAGCGCCCGGCTGGTAAACTGCTTGGGCGGCGACCGGGTGGTGGTGCACGTGGGCGCGTTGATGAAGCTGGATCGGGAGGAAGCTATCGAAAACTGCCGGCGGGGCATCAAGGAAGCCTATATGCGGCTGGACGATTTAGGTTTATCTCAAGTTCACCTGTGCCCGGAAACCATGGGGCGTGTGAGCCAGATCGGCGACTTAAAAGAAACGCTTGCCTTCTGCCAATTGGACGAGCGGCTGATCCCCTGCATTGATTTCGCCCACCTGCACGCCTTGGGCCAGGGCGCGCTGAAGAGGCCGGAGGATTTCGCCGCAGTGCTGGACGCAATCGAAAAAGCCCTGGGCCTTGCCCGCGCCAGGGAAATGCACGTTCATTTTTCCACCATCGAATACACCGCCGCCGGGGAAAAGCGCCACCGCACTTTCGCGGAGGAAGCCTACGGCCCCCGGTTCCAGCATTTGGCCCCGCTTTTAAAGCAAAGAGGCTATCAGCCCCGGATCATCTGCGAATGCAAAGGCACCATGGCCGAGGACGCCAAGGCCATGATGGAAATATACAACAGGAGGTAAACGCCATGGCCTATTTCCGCATCGAATACTTCTCCAACGCTCTGCACCGTTCTACCAGCTTTGAAATGCTGATCCCCAATGATTACCGCACGGACATTCCCATGGAAATCCCGAACAAGCCCATGGGCACCCTGTTCCTGCTTCACGGCTACACCGGCAAGGCGGGCAACTGGGTGCCGGAGGAGCTGGCGGCCAAGTACAACTTCGCCATCGTCATGCCTACGGTGGAAAATTCCTTCTATCTGAACGGCCCCGCCACGGGGCACGCCTACCAGACGCTGGTAGGGGAAGAAATGGTGGATTATGTGCGCCGCACCTTCGGCCTGGCGAAAAACCGGGAAAACACCTGCATCGCGGGCATGAGCATGGGCGGCTTCGGCGCGCTGCATACCGCCCTGGCCTATCCGGACACCTTCGGCAAGCTGGCGGGCCTGTCCTCCGCCCTGATCGTGCACGGCATCGCCCATATGAAACCGGGCACGGACAACGGCATGGCCAATGATGAATACTACCGGGAGTGCTTCGGCGATCTGGAAACGGTGGAGCAGCGGGACGTAAACCCCGAGGTTCTGGCCTTGAAACGGAAAGCGGAAGGAAAGCTGCCCGAAATCTTCTTAGCCTGCGGCACCGAGGATTTCCTGCTGGAAAACAATCGCCAGATGCACAAATTCCTGACCGATGAACGGATTCCCCACCAATATTACGAAAGTAAAGGCGGTCACGATATGGTGTTCTGGCACGAATACATCGTCAAGGCCGTGCAGTGGATGTTCGGCTGACATCTGCGCAGGGCCATCTCATTTAAATATTACGAAATAGTTAAAAAGATTACAATTTTATTACCAAAAGGAATTTTAGCGATCCATCTCGAAAAAGGAAGTAGGAGGGTGAAAGAAATGGATCGCAGGCAGTATTTATCGGCGGAAAGATTGTTTGAACTTTGCAATGAACATTTGGAAGACCCCAGGCGACCGAGTGGGAATATACGGCACAAATTGATCGATATATTTGTGATTGGATTGTTAGGGATCATGGGAGGATTAGAAGACTGGGAAAGTATAGAAGATTATGGATATACGAAACAGAATTGGCTGAAAACGTTTCTGGAATTACCCAACGGGATGCCAAGCGATGATACATACCGAAGGGTATTTGAGCGGCTGAAGCCGGAACAGGTAGAAAAAGTATATCGGGAATGGGTGATGCCGTTTGTTGGGGGATGTATCGGAAAGCAAGTAGCAATTGATGGAAAGACGATATGCGGAGCAAGCAACGCGCGAGAGAAGAACGAAAAAGAGGCAGAAGGGAAAATCCACATGATTAGCGCGTGGGTATGCGAAGACCGGATTTCCATCGCGCAGGAAAAAACGAATGAAAAAAGCAACGAGATCACGAAAATACCGGAAATCTTGTCCATGATCGATGTATATGGTGCAGTTGTATCGATAGATGCAATGGGAACCCAAACAGCAATCGCTGAAACAATCGTCAATGCCGAAGGGAATTATGTATTGGGGTTGAAACAGAATCAGCCCACACTATATGAAAATGTGAAGGAATACTTTGATTGGGCCAGAGAGGATGAGTGCGAAAAGAAAAACCTATCCGTTGAGACGTATAATGAAGGTGGGCATGGACGGGTTACCCACCGCCGCGTGGAAGTGAGCAATGACGTTTCATGGCTGGAAGAAAAATCACGATGGAAAAACTTATCCTCTCTGATATGCGTGACCAGAAGAACAGACAGAAACGGAAACATCAGTAAAGAAGAATCTTTCTATATCGCCAGCTTTCCCATGTCCGCCAAGGATGCCGCGCGTTATGTTCAGTCACATTGGGGTATTGAAAACCGCCTTCATTGGTCTTTGGACATGGTTTTTCATGAGGATGATTGTAAAATCCATACAGAAAACGCCCCGCAGAATCTTTCCGTTCTCCGAAAAATGGCTAAGGTTATTCTTCAAAATGATACTTCCAGAAAAATCAGTATCCGCAGAAAATCAAATATCGCCCTCATGGATAATGACTATGCTTTCCATCTCCTGTTTACTGCTACCGATCTTTTTAAATGAGATCGCCCTG
>JAFWQM010000139.1 GCA_017509065.1 Clostridia bacterium | reverse complement strand
GGTCAGCGCCGCCAGGTAGGTTTTGCCGTATTGGGCGGGCAGGCAAAAGGCAAAGCACAGGAGCAGCACGGGCACGATCAGCAGCAAAACAGCCAGACAGACAGCCCGCTTTTTCCCACGCATGCTTTTACCTCCTTTCCGCACCAAAAATCAAAACTGGAAATAAATGAACGTGCTGGTCCCGTGCCCCGTTGCCCGCACAAACCAGGCGGCCAGGATGCAGACGGTCAAAAAAACATAGGTCAGATTGGAAACTTTTTCATGTCGCGACAGGCGGTTCAGCAGCGGCAGTTGTGTCAGTGCCAGCGTCAGGCAGACCGCTTCCGTTCCTCCCATGGCCGCCTGTGCGATCCCCGTTTGAATATTCCAGCCGGAAAACAGGGAGTTAAACAAAGCCCCCGCCTGCCCGAAACTTTCCGCCCGGAACAGAAGCCAGGAGAACAGCAACAGCGCGCCTGTGATGAACCAATTGACCCAATCCGAAAGACGCCAGCCATCCGCTTTGTTTTCCTTCCGTCCCAGCAAGATTTCCACAGCGCACAGAAACCCGTGGTACAAGCCCCAAACTACGAACGTCCAGTTGGCCCCGTGCCATAACCCGCTGAACAGGAATACGGTCAGCGTGGCGGTGATCTGCCGTCCCTTACCATGTTTGTTACCGCCCAAGGGGATATAGACGTAATCCGTAAACCACTGAGTCAGGGACATGTGCCATCGCCGCCAAAAGCCCCTCAACGTTCGGGACAGGTAAGGCTGGTCGAAGTTTCGCCGCAGACGAATCCCCAGCAACAGCGCGCTGCCCTGGGCGATTTCCGAATAGCCCGCGAAGTCACAGTAAATTTGGAAAGAAAACAGCAACGTTCCCAGAAAAACCGCGCTGCCGTCCGGGTTTGCCAGGGCGAAAACGCGATTCACGATGGGTGCAGCCATGTCCGCGATCACCAGCTTTCGGAAAAAGCCTGACAGGAGCAATTTGAGACCCTGTTTCGTATCAGCTCCCACCGGGTCTGGCGTATCTGTCAGTTGGGGCAGCAGTTCGTCCGCCCGTTCGATGGGGCCAGCCACCAGTTGGGGAAAGAAACAGATGTACAGGGCATAGCGGCCTAAGTGCCGCACCGCCGGAAGCCTGCCCCGGTACACGTCGATGACGTAGGACATGGCCTGGAAGGTATAGAAGGAGCAGCCTACGGGAAGCAGGATATTCCATGGCGTCCAGGAACCGCCGACCAGGTGGAACAGGGCGTCAGCCAGAAAATTGAAATATTTGAACCAAATCAGCAGGCCCACGCAGCCTGCGATGGCGGCAGACAGCCACAGTTTCCGTCCGGCAGCGCTTTTCGCTTTTTCAATGGCCCACGCGCAGCCATAGGTGAGCAATACCACGCCTAAGATCACCAATGTCAGCGGCGCGGACCAGCAGGCGTAAAAGAACAGGCTGGCGAAGAGCAGCAGCGCCCAGCGGAACTGCCGGGGGCAGACGCGGTACAGCAGCGCCACCGCGCAAAGAAACAGCGCATAGCCCGGCGTGTCAAAGCTCATGGCCGTTTCTCCTTTTCACCTGCGAAACGCAGAGCAGGACGAGGGAAGCAAGCAGGATATCATTTCCTTCCAGCCCCAGCACCAGCGCGGCCACCGCCGCCAGCATGAAGCACCCGCCGCCCAGCCAGCCCAGACGAAAGGAGGCTTTGCGCGCGCCAAACGCCGTCAGGATCAGCGCGGCCAGGGCCAGCAGCGCGCACATCAGCGTCAGAAAGGTTTGCACTGAACGCCTCCTCTCATTGAATAAGAAAGCGGACGGCCAGAAGATTGGCCCTCTGACCGTCCGCGGGAAATATGGTAAATCAGGCTTCCTTCTTCCGCAGGGAGAAGAACGCGGCGACTACGGCGATGAGCATTGCCACGCCCAGCAGCGCCATGCTCCAGATAGCGGTCTGGGCGGAGCCCAGGTTCGCCGCCGTCTGCACTTCCTTCGCCACGTCGGCGTTGGAGAAGTAGATATAGCCCAGGCCGTCCACGCGGCCCGCGATCAGGTTCATGAGACCGAAGGCCATCAGGGCGGGCGCGGCCACGCGCAGCACGCCGGTCACGATTTCCACGATTTTGTTGCCCTTTACCATGTACAGGACAATGGCAAGCACCAGGCAGGCCACCGCGCCCCAAATCGCAAGGGCAAAATTGTTCACGGAAGCGTCTTTATAATACCCTTCGCCGCCGATGTTGACGCTGTACGCAATGAACGCTATCACAGCCAGCACCGCCGCGATGCAGGTGATCCACGCGCCGACAGATAATTTCTTCATACGATTAGCCCTCCTTCTTCTTGGCAATCAGGGTCAGAACCAGCCACGCAGCGCAGCTTACGCAGGCGCAGACCATACTGACGGTCTTTACCGTAGAGATGGCGTCGTCCCACCAGGTGTTCACCCGTTCGGTGGTCACGTTCAGCACGGCGCTGTTGGCAAAGGTGTACAACTGGTATTTCAGGTTTTCACGGGCTTTTTCCACCAGCGCGGAATCGTTCTTCACAGCATCCACGGAGAGGTAAGCCCAGGTCTTGTCCACGCCGTTTTCGCCCTGGTTGATGTGGTTGTCGTTCTGGGCGAAGTCGGCCACCTGGGTGATGCCGCTCATGACCATGGATTCAGCGTTGAAGTAATACTTGTTGTTCATCATGTCGGTGGAGATGAGGCCGGTATAGCCCCATTCGTCCCGCAGGATTTTGGTAAGCATTCCCACGTGATGGGCCGCGTTGGTGGCGCCGATGCGGTTGAATGCGATCATGACCGCCAGGCCGTTGGCATCGCTCAGGCCGCCCTGGAAGCCCCGCAGGTCGGTTTCGCGGAATTTCTGTTCCGTCATGTAAGCGGAAACGCCGCCGCGGTTATGCTCCTGGTCGTTGAAGCCCATGTGCTTGGGGCCGTTCATGATGCCCTTTTCGACGCAGCCCTTGAGGATGGAATAGCCGATCCGGTTGGTCAGCATGGGATCTTCGGAGATGTATTCATAGTTGCGGCCGTTGTAGGGGGTGCGGCGCTGGGTCAGGCCCGTGCCCCACAGGTCGAAGCGGTTCAGCCACAGGCCGCTGTTGCCTTCGATCAGGCCCCATTCGTAGGCCAGCTCGGGGTTGAAGGAGGAGCCGATCAGCGTCTGAGAATGGACGTTGAACTTATAAGTCTTGCCGGTGGCTTCGTCGGTATAGCCGGCGGTGAAGCCGCTGACGCCTTCGTTCTGCACCACGACGGGGTTTTCCACGTTGGTGAGGGTGTCGGAGGTGCTGCCACCGTGAATGACCGCGCCCACCGCTTCGTCGATGGTGATTTCATGCACCAGATCGTCCCAGTAGGGATCGTTGATGTTGTCCCGCTGCTCGTCCTGGATGCTGGCAGCATTGAAGCGGACGCCCTTGTCCACGCCTTCGGAGGCGGGAGAATCGGTCTTTACGGTGTAGGTTTTGCCCTGAAGTTCGGCGATCCATTCGTCCTTCTTGGGGCTGTCCGCGATCTTGATTTCTACTTCATTGTAATTGATGGGATAGGTGCCTTCCCAATCCTGACGGCTTAAGTACGTCACGATGTCCGTGCCCGTCCAGTAGTTTAAGTCTGCGTCGTCCGCCACATTGGTCACGGCATGGCCGTTGGCGATGGAGAAGGTCTTGTTATCCAGGGAGGCCAGGTTCCAGGTGACCACAGCGCCGGTGGCTTCCGCGTCCATGCCGTCCGAAACGGTCTTGCCCTGCTGGGCCAGGAAGTTGTTCACAGCGGCGTGGGAACCGGCGGCAGCGGTGAACAGGTAATCGCCCGCATCCAGAATCCAGGTCTTGGCCTGTTTGTAATCATAGCTGGCCAGGTACTTGGTGGGCACAGTGATGGTCACGGTGGCCGTACCGCCCGCCTTCACCTGAGTCTTGCCGGAGTTCAGGAACATCACGGCGGATTTTTCCACCAGGTTTTCCCGGTCGTAATCGGTGTAGGGCTGCTGCACGTACAACTGGGCCAGGAAGAGGCCGTCCTTATCGGAGTTGTTCTTGATCTCGATAACGGCGGTGATGTCGCCGTTCTCACTGAGGTCTACGTTCACGCTCTTGAGCGTCTGGGTGTAATCCAGATAGGAGAGGCCATGGCCGAAGGAATACAGCACTTCCGCGTTGTAGTCCCAGGATTCGCCTTGGGTGGCCCCGGGGTTGGAAGCAGCCTTATAGTCAGGATTCATGACGGCGTCGTAATAGCGGGTTTCAAAATACTTGTAGCCCACATAGATGCCTTCGGCTTCCACGATATAATGGCCGCCGTTGTAGGTGGTAGCGCCGCCGAAGGAGCTGGCCTTGGTGTTCAAGATGGTTTCGCCGGGATACCGGGGATCGGTGCCTTCCACGCCCACGATCTCATAATCGGCATAGTAGCTGCCGCCGAAATTCACCACGGCAGGGATGGAAGCATTGTCCGCCACGTAGGTATCAGGCAGCGCGCCGGTGGCGTTCACTTCGCCCAGCAGCACTTTCGTAACGCCCGTGAGCTGATAG
>JAFWQM010000138.1 GCA_017509065.1 Clostridia bacterium | reverse complement strand
GCCTGGACATGGATATTCCCCTCATGGGCTTCTGCCGCGGCTCGCAAATGCTCGGCGTCATTTCCGGCGGGGAAGTCATTCAGGACATACCCACTTGGTTTGAGAATCAGGGCATCCAATATGACTACACCCACCGCAACCGGAAAGCAACTCCCGAAAGCTACCGGGATTACGCGCCTCATACCGTGCAGGTGGTGAAAGGCTCCTGGCTGTACGACATCGTGGGCACGGAAACGCTTACCGGCTGTCCCTCCTGGCATCATCAGGCGATCAAAAATGTGGATCATACTCGGCTTAGGGTGACCGGTTCCACGGAAACGAACGGTATTCCCATGATCGAAGCCCTGGAAAGGACTGACAAGACCTTTGCAGTGGGCCTCCAATTCCATCCCGAAGCCGCTCTGGTGAAAAAAATGGATGGCGCTGCGAACAAAGACGATTATATGGGCTACGAAACGGCTTTGTCTGTGTTCCGATATATCGTTGAAAAAGCATGGCTGACACTGCCTTCCTGGATCGCGGGCTCGGAACCCAAAACCGCGCTCATGGACTATATCGCCACCGTCACCGATGAAACCAGTGAAAGCTACATTCCCGTGGAGGACCGCGTCGCTGTGTTCGATTTAGACGGCACGCTCATGTGCGAAACCTATCCCCGGTGTTTTGAATACATGGTGTTCGTGGATTTTGTCCTGAACAATCCCGATTACACGCCCACGGAGGACGTGCTGGCTGTGGCTCAGGAAATCGTGGATACCAAATGGCAGGAAAAGCCCTCGGGCATCAGCACCTGGCAGGCTGCTGCCGCTGCCACTGCCTACGCGGGCATGACCCCCGCCGAGCTTGGGGAGTATGTGAAAGGCTTCATGGATTCCCAGGCGGAGGGCTTCATTGGCATGACCCGGGGCGAAGCGTTCTATCGGCCTATGGTGGAGCTGGTGAACTATCTGCGGGACAATGGCTTCACCATCTACATCGTCACCGCCACCGAGCGCAACATTGTCCGCGCCATCGTGAAGGATACGCTGGGCATTGCCCCCGCTTACGTCATCGGCACGGAATACGGCTACACCGCCACGGGCCAGGGCGATACCGCTGATGGGGATTACACCTTTCAGTCCACGGACAAGGTGGTATTTGACGGCACCTATTACGGCGAGAACGCCAAAATGTCCAAGGTGGACGCCATCGTGCGGGAGATTGGCCAGCAGCCGGTACTGGCCTTCGGCAACAGTTCTGGGGATGTGGCCATGTGCGAATACGTGGTGACGAATAATCCCTATCCCGCCCTTTCTTACATCGTCCTGGCGGACGACGAAGCGCGGGAATGGGGCGATTATGAAAGCGCCCGGGCCAAGATCGCGGGCTACAATGCGCAAGGCATCGGCACCATCTCCATGCGGGACGATTTTGCCACCATCTATGGAGAAAGTGTGGAAAAGGACGCAAACGCCGCGATTCAGTAAAACGGATTGTTTCGCAGTTTATCCGCGGAACATCTATATGTCAATGATCTGTTTCAAGAGGATAAAACGTGGATCATCATTTTGAGAACGGTGTTTTGACCGTTCGCTACGGAGGCCCTGCTTTCGACTTAACTGCAAAGGGCGAAGCACTGTCCTTTAAAATGCTCAAAAGCGCTGTCTCCGATATGGCCTATATAACTGGGATGAAAACGCGGAACGCTCCAATCAGGCGGTGCTGCGCATTCGGACAGCCTGACGGATTATATTGATTTCCAGCCGCAGTCTGCGGCATACTTTGCAGATTCATCTATTCTATATAGGAGGGAAGCCACATGCCCGGGAAAATTGCGTTGATCGCCCTGGAATCTGCCGCGAAGACCGGCCAGCGGGTGGATCAGGTCCTGGCCGAATGGCGGGGAGGAGAGCATTTTCTGATTCCGGCGGAGTGTCCCCGGTTCAGCAGCGGTGAAGCAAAATGCATCATCAAGGAATCTGTACGGGATATGGACGTATATATTCTGTTGGATGTATGCAACACGTCGCTGACCTATCAGATGTTCGGCGAAACCAACCGCATGTCCCCGGACGATCATTATCAGGACTTGAAACGGGTCATTGCCGCCTGCAATGGCAAAGCCCAGCGGATCACAGTGATCATGCCCTTCCTCTACGAAGGGCGGCAGCACAGGAAAACCACCCGTGAATCCCTAGACTGCGCCGTGATGCTGCGGGAATTGGAAACGATGGGCGTGCACAGCCTCATTACCTTCGACGCGCACGATCCCCGGATGCAGAACGTGGTGCCCCTGATGGGCATGGAGAACGTCTCACCCGCTCTGCAATTCACCCAGGCGCTGCTGACGGAATACGAGGATCTGACCATCGACAGCGATCATATGATGTTCATTGCCCCGGACGAAGGAGCGACCGAACGCGTAGTGTTCTTAGCGTCCATCTTCGGCGTGAACATCGGCATGTTCTATAAGCGTCGGGATTATTCTCGGATCGTGAACGGCAGCAATCCCGTCATTGCTCACGACTTCTGCGGCAATGATGTGGCAGGCAAAGACGTGATCGTGGTGGATGACATGATCGCTTCCGGCGGCAGCATGCTGGATACCGCCCGGCAGCTCAAAGGCATGGGGGCCAGGCGGGTTTTCATCTTCTCCACCTTCGGCCTGTTTACCAGCGGGCTGAGCAAATTTGACAAGGCGTACAGCGAGGGCCGGTTTGACCGTATATTCACTACCAATCTGGTGTACCAGAAACCGGAGCTCAAGGGGAGGCCCTGGTACTTCTCCGTGACCATGGATCGCTATATCGCCGCGCTAATCGACACGGAGAACAAGGGGAATACACTCCACTATCTGATCAAACCCGCGGGCAAGATACAGCAGATGCTGAATATGTATAGGCCGGTATGATTCGTTTTTCTGTCCGAGCGTATAAAAATGCTCAATCCCAATCTGAAGAACATCTGCAGGGAGGACAATCAAATGACCATCAACAAAATTATAAATGGCACGCAACTGACCATCGCCTTGGAAGGCCGCCTGGACACTGCCACCGCCCCGGAACTGGAGGCGGAACTGAAAGCTTTCCTGGATAGCGCGAATAGCCTGATTATTGATTTGGAAAAACTGGACTATATTTCTTCCGCCGGGCTGCGGGTGCTGCTTTCCACCCAAAAAATCATGAGCAAGAAGGGTGGTATGAAGGTCGCGCACGTCAATGAAATCGTACAGGAAGTGTTTGAAGTAACCGGCTTTGCGGATATTCTGGACATTGAGTAAATTGTCAAAATCTACGAAGTACGGGGAAAACCATGTGCATCAAGAAAAAAAATGCTTCCATCATCTGGAAAGCCGTTTTCTGCCGTCTGGAACCTGGGCGCTGCTGGTCGGTTCCGGCGTTCTAGAGAGACATTATGACAGCATTTCCCACATATGTTCACGAAAATTTCCAACATCGTGGCGTGGGTGAATTTCCTGTATGCTTTTATTTGGCTGATTCCACGGAAAGAATAGGAAATCGCCGCGCCTTTTACTCCCGTGTTTATGTATGCCGCCATCATTTCTCCGTTGTTGACCATGTTTATCGTCCATTTCATGATCTTCGATGCCATGTTCCAGGACGGGAAGCTGGTGTGGCATTTGATGGTGATGCACTATATCATCCCTTGCATGGCTCTGTTGGACTGATTTCTGCTCGACGAAAAGAGAAAGATGCCTACCTGGGGGGCACTTGCCTGGCTGTTAATTGCGTCGGCATCACGGCGGTTATGACCGCTTATTCCTGCGATTTTCTTGACCTCGCCGCAGGAGGCGTGGCTAGGTTCTGTGGTGGTATGATGGCGGCCTTCATTGCTCTGCGACATATGCTGTTTGGCATCGACAAGCTGATGGGGCGGATCAAGACGAAAAATGGATGAAGCGGAATACGTGAACGATTTTGTTACAAAATTGGAGGGGCGAGGGTTAATATACTCCCATTACCCTATTGCCCGGTTGGCGTTATAAAAGGGCAAGAACCGACAATCATGTACAATCTGACTGATATGTAGTGCCAGATTACAATAGAAATACTGTGCCTCATGCTTTATTTCCCGGATGTACACCCGATATGCCTTGGCTATCTGACAGACAAATCACTTTTCATCCTTTCTACAAAAAACTGTATTGGAAAAGTCCACCTTAGATTTCCCAATACAGGATACAGGTTATATGGTTTTCGGCAACACCATGTCTTTTTGCGAATCATCCGGAATCTGAAAATTATTCTCAGAATTTTTAAAGGTTTTTGAGTGGTGCGCAAAGAATATTACTCCGGGGCCCCAGTTCCGCAGCCTCAATCGGCGCAAGTCCGCTTTGCGGACATTGCTTGTTTCGGTTGATCTCATCGCCGATGAGATTTCCGCCACAGGCGGTCATCGGCGGTTCGTCCCCGCGGCAAGGGATTTCATCCCTTGCATCCCAATAGGCGAAATTACCAAGTTATTGCTCGCCCAATTGAATCGTGAATTCAGATGCGGGATGAGAAATCGTTCCAGACAAGGAACGAAACCGCAGGAATACTGGAGGTATTTCAAG
>JAFWQM010000137.1 GCA_017509065.1 Clostridia bacterium | reverse complement strand
TTCTCATTTCTGAAAGTGCGCCCGCATTTTGGACATTTCCACATGGTTTTCACTTCCTCCGGGTGTTTTCTATCTTCATTCCAAGATACGGAATCAAAACAGTTATAGTGCCTTCTGTCTCAATTATACAGAGAAATCAAGTGGTTTTCAATAGAAGATCAGCAATTGCGTACAGGGAAAAGATATTCCAAAATTGTTACAAAATATTGACAGAAAGAAGAAGATATGGTAGAATAACAACCTTCGAAGGACAATATATAACTTTCCAATTGCCAGACCGCAGATCTGATGCGTATCAACATACGGGGTCAATCCTAAACAAAGAAGGAGTTCATCATCATGAAAGAAAAGAACATACGGGAACTGAGTATGGACGAGATGGAAAAGGTCAATGGAGGAGCGGGCGAGCTTGAAACACTGCACACAATTCTCGTACAGGCCGGTGTGCTACCTGAGATTCTTGCCCTTCCAAGGAAGCAAGCCGTACAAGCGCTCATAGATTTTTGTAACAAAAACGGCCTGCCGGAATACATAAGGTATACACAGGCTGTGTATGATTGTTTTTGAGACGAAAAGAATATGCGGAAACTCAGCATGGACAGACAAGATACCTGATTGAAACGAAAAACCGGAAATAAACCGACAAGGAGGCTTTGAACCATGGAAGAAAAGAACATGCGCGAATTAAGCATGGACGAGATGGATAAGGTCAGCGGCGGCGCGGACTATATTAATGTGAACGTGCTATACGATCGTGTGAAGCAAGCTGGTTTGATGCCTGAACTGGCCGGTATGGATCTTAAATCAGCCACAATAAAGATACAGGAATTTTGCCAAGCAAACGGGCTTACTTTTGATGGTAATAAAGCAGTAGCTGTGTATTATGCTGCCTGCGCAGAAAACTGATAAGCCGACAGGTAGGTTAGCTTGGAAACCCGGAAGATAAACTGACAAGGAGACCATGAGGCATGGATGATAAGAATATGCGGGAAATCAGCATGGATGAGATGGACAGGGTCAGCGGCGGCAGCGGGGAAAATCCCCCCGGGATAATACAGGTACATGTCCATACTGTGGCTACACGGATATAAAAACAATATTTGGGTGGTCAGACGGGCATGTAAAATACAAATGCAATTTATGTCAACGTGAGTGGACTGATGAATAATAATGATCAGTATATTCAGACAAACCGACTCGGAAAGCACAGGGGACGGTTCTCCGTGTTTTCCGGTATGACGAAGAAAGCAACTTTGGTTGCTCTTTTTTCATGACCTTTTATCTTTTTTGTGCCATGATGGCCCAAATTTTCGCTTGCTTTTATGGGAAATATCATATAGAATAAGAATGAACAAAAGAAGAAAGGGCTTCTGATATGTCCAATTACACCGTAGACTTTTACACCATGGAAGATGGTTTTCAGCCGGTGGCCGCGTATCTCGCCACGCTGGATGAAAAGATGCTGGCGAAAACGCTTCGGGACATCGATATGCTGGAAGCTAACGGCCTTGCCCTTCGGGAACCGCAGTCCAAAGCCCTGGAACCCAATCTGTTTGAATTGCGCACCAAAGTGGGCAGCAACATTTCCCGGGTTCTCTATTTCTTCATCGTGGGAAAAAGGATCATCCTTACCAACGGCTTTATCAAAAAGCAGGATCAAACCCCGGAATCGGAAAAGGCCCATGCCCGGCGTTACCGGGACGATTATTTTAGGAGGTATGGAAAATGAGCGATTATCAGGATTTTAAGAAAAAAGCCCTGGAGAATCCCGCCGTCCGCGCTGAGTATGACAGGCTGGCCGCCGAGTATGCCATTAAGCAGGCTGTGATCGACGCCCGCCAAGCTTCCGGCCTCACCCAGCAGCAGCTTGCTGCCCGCACCGGCATCAACCAGGCCGATATATCCAAACTGGAAAACGGCTCCGCCAATCCTTCCCTGCGCACCCTCCAACGGCTTGCCGCCGGAATGGGCATGAACCTGCGCATCGAATTTGTCCCTGCCGGAAAATGAACAAGCGGCGGTTCTATGCGTTCTTGCACTTTACAAAAAAGCGGTACCAGCCGCTTTTTCTTTATGCTTTTGTTTGATCTGGCCCCACCTATTCCATTGTCTTTCTAATTCATCCGCGCTATATTTCCTTTGCGACCGTTTTCAGTTGCAGAAAGAAGGCTCTCTTATGAGCAACACCATAGATTACAAGGGCTATACCGGCAGCGTGGAGTTTTCACCGGAGGACCGTCTGCTTTACGGCAAAGTTTTAGGGATCAAAGCCCTCATTTCCTATGAGGGGACGTCCGCCGATGATCTTGTGGAAGATTTCCAAGGCGCGGTGGACGATTATTTGGCCCTCTGCGCTTCCCAGGGCGTCGCGCCGGAAAAGCCCTACAAGGGCTCCTTCAACGTCCGCATCCCCCCGGAACTGCACCGTCAGGCCGCCGTATTTGCCGACGCGCACCACATTTCACTGAACGAAACGGTGAAAAATGCTTTGACAGCCTACGTGTATTCCCATTGAGAGAACACAAAGAACCGTTTCTTGTGCAATGATCGGAAGGAGGAAATGCTCGGATGTACGGCGCAATATTGGGAGACATGATCGGCTCTCCTTATGAATTTGACCGCAGCGGCAAAACAAAGGAGTTTCCTTTATTCATTCCCCAATCTCGATATACGGACGACAGCGTGATGACCATCGCGGTGGCGGAAGCTTTCCTGGACACGCTGAGCAAAGAACGGGCAGCGCGCAGGGAAGCGGTGATTCATTCTTTGCAAAAATGGGGACGAAGGTACCCGAACGCCGGTTATGGCGGAAGGTTTTATACCTGGCTTTATGAAAGAAATCCCCAGCCGTATAACAGCTGGGGGAACGGCTCCGCCATGCGCGTTTCTTCCGCCGGATGGCTGTTCGGTTCGCTGGAAGAGACAAGACAAGCGGCGGCGGACGCCGCGTGCGTAACGCATAACCACCCGGAAGGAATCAAGGGGGCCGAAGCAACGGCCAGCGTGATCTGGTGCGCCCGCGATCATTGGCCCAAGGAAAAAATCAGGCAATACGTTGAAAAGGAGTTTTATCCCCTGAATCAGACCTGCGATCAAATCAGGCCCGGCTACCATTTCGACGTCAGTTGCCAGGGAACGGTGCCCCAAGCGATTACAGCGTTTTTGGAGGGCAGCAGCTTTGAAGATGTGATCCGGACCGCCGTTTCCCTGGGCGGGGATTGCGATACGCTTACCTGCATAGCCGGGGGCATGGCTGAGGCTTTTTATGGCGTACCGGAGGAATTAAAAAGTGAGTGCAAAAATCGGATAGAGCCTGACATGCGCAAGGTTCTTGACCGATTTGATCAGGCGCGTATCCTCCTCTCTTCCAATACATAATCAGAACATGGAGAGACGGTTCTGTGTTTTGCCGACGCCGCAAAAATTCATGTTCTATGCAAATCAGAATTGAGAGTTGGGATGTACTTTGTTCTTTGTACTCTGCTCTCTCTTGTGACTCTCAACTATTAACTCTTAACTCTCAACCCCCCACTCCCCAGTCAACTCTTTTGCTTTCTGAAAGTGTCCTTGAAGTCCCTTTCGACTGCACAGATACGACACATTAAAAAACGCGGCGCGTCCGAAAGGAACGCGCCGCGAAGTTTATTCCGCTTATACCGGCATGGTGCCGTCCTTCTTGTCGTAAGCGGCGGGGTCGGCTTTGAGCTGCTGGGCCTGACGCCACTGGAAGTACTTGGTGGCAACCTGGGGGAACAGGGCGTAGGAGAGCACGTCCTCTTCCTGCTGGCTGTACTGCTGGATCTCCTTGCGGTAGCCTTCCAGCTCGGGGGCGATATCGTCGGCGGGGCGGTGGGTGATCACCTTTTCGTCGCCGATGCACTTCCTGCGCACGTCCTCATTGACGGGGGCAGGCAGGCGGCCATATTCGCCTTTCAGCAGGCCCTTGCTTTCCTTGGTGACCATCTTATAGCGCTCGCCGCCCAGCACGTTCATGACGGCCTGGGTGCCCACGATCTGGGAAGTGGGAGTGACCAGGGGCGGATAGCCGAAGTCCTTGCGCACCCGGGGCACTTCTTCCAGCACGGCGTAGTATTTATCCATGGCGTTGGCCTGCTTGAGCTGGCCGATGAGGTTGGACAGCATGCCGCCGGGCACCTGATACTGGAGCGCCTTGGCGTTCACGGACAGCACCTTGTCCGGGTCGCGCCATCCGTCCTTGGTGAGGCGCTCGGCCACGCCGCGGAAATGCTCGGCGATCTTGGCCAGCAGTTCTTCGTCCAGGCCAGTATCGTATTCGCTGCCCTTGAGGGCCGCTACGATGGATTCGGTGGCGGGCTGGCTGGTGCCGCCGCCCAGGGGGGACAGGGCCGTATCGACCACGTCCACGCCCGCTTCCACGGCCTTGATGACGGTCATGGAGCCGGTGCCGGCGGTGTTGTGGGTGTGCAGCACGATGGGCAGCTTGGTGTTGGCCTTCAGCTTCTTGATCAGGGAATAGGCGTTGAAGGGAAGCAGCAGGCCCGCCATATCCTTGATGCAGATCAGGTCCGCGCCCATGGCTTCGATTTCTTTGGCCAGGTTGACGAAGTATTCCTCGGTGTGCACCGGGGAGGTGGTGTAGCTCATGGCGACCTCGGCGGTGCCGTTGTACGCCTTGGTGGCCTTCACGGCCTTTTCCATGTTCCGCAGGTCGTTCAGAGCGTCGAAGATGCGGATGATGTCGATGCCGTTGTCGATGGACTTTTTCACGAAGTAATCCACCACGTCGTCGGCGTAGTGCTTATAGCCCAAGATGTTCTGCCCGCGCAGCAGCATTTGCAGCTTGGTGTTGGGCAGGGCCTTGCGCAGCTGGCGCAGGCGGTCCCAGGGGTCCTCGTTCAGGAAGCGCAGGCAGCTGTCAAAGGTCGCGCCGCCCCAGCATTCCAGGGAGAAGTAGCCCACCTTATCCAGCTTTTCGCAGGCGGGCAGCATTTCATCCAGCCGCATGCGCGTGGCCGCCTGGCTCTGGTGCGCGTCGCGCAGGATGGTATCGGTAATTTGAACTTTCGCCATGATGATTCTCCTTTTAAGCAAACTTCTTGCTCACCGTCAGTTCTACCGTTCCGCCGCGAATGCTGACCTTGATCGTGTCCGCCAGCTTCTTTAAGGTAGAATGTTCATAGCCGTCCCATTCAGGGTCGCTGCACACGATTGTGTGTTCGTTCTGGCCATCGTATACATACTGATTGTTTTGCTTTACTTCGACCACCATGGTTTCCTCAAAAATATCCCGCAGCATTCCAAGGAAGCTCTTGGCCGCCTCATTTTGCCGGGAAGTGGCAACGGACAGCAGAAGCATGCGCTTTTCCATATCCATCGCGGTGTTAGCAGACACATGCAAATCATACTGCGACCCACTGAACTCGATCCAGAAGGAGGCCTCAATTTCGCCTGTAATGCTTCTCACCAGGCTCAGCACTTCCTCCGTGCACAGCTGGAGACGCAGGGAATCCTTTTGATTCAAGCCTCTGTAGGCGGCAACCTTTTGCGCTTCTTTCACCGCTTCGGAAAATCCATGCTCCTGATTGTCAATCTTGATAACATCCGATTTCATTGTCAGGCACTCCTTTCGCTTTTGCGTTATTCAATGGTCAAAATATCGGCAAACCCGGTCACCTCGAAAACTTCCATCACGATTTCGTTGGCACGAATCACCTTCATGCCGCCCTTTTGGGCCATGACCTTGTGGGCGGAAAGCAGCACCCGCAGACCGGCGGAAGAAATGTATTCCAGCTTGGCAAAATCCAGGGTCAAGCTTTCAGCGCCGGGCATGGATTGATTCAGTTCCGCTTCCAGCTCCGGGGCGGTGGTGGTATCCAAACGGCCTTCCAGGGCAATTTCAAGATTGGTCCCATTCTGATGCTTGGTAATAGTCATATTTTTTTCCTCCTCTGATTGATGTATCTTGTTTTTCAAAAAGTGCTTAAAGTCCAGCGCGCGGATTTCAGTCCGGGCAAGCGCTCAAAGCGCCCGCATTTTTCGCGGCGCGCGACACTCTGTCCTTGTGTTTTTAACCGAACATGCTCAGCAGCACACCCGCCGCGATAGCGGAACCGATCACGCCCGCCACGTTGGGGCCCATGGCGTGCATGAGCAGGAAGTTGGCGGGGTTTTCCTTCTGGCCCACCATCTGGGATACGCGGGCCGCCATGGGTACGGCGGAAACGCCCGCGGAACCGATGAGCGGGTTGATCTTGCCGCCGGTGAGCTTGTTCATGAGCTTGGCCAGCAGCAGGCCGCCGGCGGTGCCCATGCCGAAGGCCACCACGCCCAGGGCGATAATTTCCAGGGTCTGGAGGCGCAGGAAGGTCTGGGCGGTGGCGGTCGCGCCCACGGTGATGCCCAGGAAGATGGTGACGATGTTCATCAGCTCGTTCTGCACCGTCTTGTTCAGGCGTTCCACCACGCCGCATTCACGCATCAGGTTGCCCAGCATGAGGCACCCAACCAACGGAGTGGCGGAGGGCAGCAGCAGGGACACCAGGATGGTGACCACGATGGGGAAGATCACCTTTTCGGTGTGGGAAACGGGGCGGAGCTGCTGCATCACGATCTGGCGTTCCTTCTTGGTGGTGAGCGCCTTCATGATGGGCGGCTGAATGACC
>JAFWQM010000136.1 GCA_017509065.1 Clostridia bacterium | reverse complement strand
TATGGTCGAGGATGCCCGCGATAAAGGAGCGGCAGGCCGAAGAGAGCTGCTTTTCCCCGTCGGGGTCAAAAAAGACGTTCCTGCCCTCATGGAAGAGGGACATATTGGTATGCATGCCTGAACCGGCCTGGCCGTAGATCGGTTTGGGCATGAAAGTGGCGTGCAGGCCGTTTTTCTGGGCGATGGCCTTGACCGCCAGCTTGAAGGTCATGATGTTGTCCGCCGCGCGGAGGGCGTCGGCGTATTTAAAGTCGATCTCATGCTGGCCCGCGGCCACTTCGTGGTGGCTGGCCTCGATCTCAAAGCCCATCTGTTCCAGCGCCATGCAGATTTCCCGGCGGGTGCTTTCCCCGTGATCCAGGGGGCCTAAGTCGAAGTAGCCCGCTTCGTCGCCGGTGGTGGTGGTGGGGCGGCCCTGCTCGTCGGTCTGGAAGAGGAAGAACTCCATTTCAGGCCCCACGTTAAAGGAATAACCCATGTCCGCCGCTTTTTTCAGCACCTTCTTGAGCACGCCGCGGGGGTCGCCCGCGAAGGGGGAGCCGTCCGGGTTGTACACGTCGCAAATCAGACGCGCCACCTTGCCGTGCTGGGGCCGCCATGGCAGAATGGCGAAGGTGTCCAGGTCGGGCCGCAGATACTGGTCGCTTTCATTGATGCGCACAAAGCCTTCGATGGAGCTGCCGTCGATCATGATCTCGTTATTCACGGCCTTCTCGATCTGGCTGGCGGTAATAGCCACATTTTTCAGCTGGCCGAAAATATCAGTAAACTGCATCCGGATAAATTCCACATCGCCTTCCCGTACCATACGGATGATGTCTTCTTTGCTGTACTTGCTCATGACAAGCGCCTCCTTCACAAAATAAAAAACAGGCAAACCGGGTCCTTCGACCTGACCCCTTTGCCTTGTCGCGGAAACTATATCATCCTTTCAGAGCAAAGTCAATAACTTTCAGGAAAATAAATTGTTCTGCAATTGTTTCTCTGTTTTCTGAATGTTTTTCCATTTTTTCCTCTTGACAGGGCAAAAAACCTGTGCTACAATGCCCGCAAATTTCACAGCAAAGCGTTGCGGAAGCAAAGTAACCTGACGCGGCGGCATCCAAGAGAGCGGTAGGCGGTGCGAATCCCGTATGAGCGGTCAGGCGAAGAACCCTTCCAAGTCCAAACTGAACGCCGAAAGGCCAGTAGGGGCGGCGTGAGGGCGGCACGTTACAGCCGCCGGGGCTTGATAGAGCCCGGAAAGAGAAGCAAATCAGGTGGCACCACGGAGCGGCGGCCTTCGTCCTGAAATATCAGGGATGATTGCCGACCAGATAAACGGAGGTGCTTTTTATGTGTTCCATTTTCGGCGTGACCAGCAGACAGATTCCCGTAGACATCCTGAAAACGTGCTTTGAACGCACTGTATCCCGCGGGCCGGACATGAGCCGGTTTGAAAAAATCCCCATCGGGTACTTGGGCTTCCACCGCCTGGCCATCATGGGCCTGGACGATCGGGGCATGCAGCCCTTTCGCATGAACGGGGACGCCGTGGTGTGCAACGGCGAGCTGTACGGCTTCCGCCCCCTGCGGGACAGGCTGCTGGCCAAATACGAGCTGCACAGCCAGTCTGACTGCGAAATTCTGCTGCCCCTGTATCATGAATACGGGGTGGAAATGTTCAAGACCTTGGACGCCGAATTTGCCCTGCTGCTCTACGACGGAACGCAGGGAAAACTGATTGCCGCCCGTGACCCCATCGGCATCCGGCCCCTGTATTACGGCAGGCTGGCGGACGGGGAATGGGCTTTCGCCAGCGAGCCCAAGAACCTGATGGGCCTGTGCCAAACCATCCTGCCCTTCCCGCCGGGTCATTACTGGATAGACGGGCAGTTCATCCAGTACGCCGATCCAGCCTACGTGGGCTACTTTACCATGAAAACGGAAGAAGAAGTGTGCGCGAAATTGCGCCGCCTGCTCATGGACGGGGTGGAAAAGCGCTTGGACGCCGATGCCCCCGTGGGCTTCCTGCTCTCCGGCGGCCTGGATTCCTCCCTGGTCTGCGCCATCGCCCAAAAGCTGCTGAAGCGCCCCATCCGCACCTTTGCCATCGGCATGGACATTGACGCCATTGACCTGAAATACGCCCGCATGGTGGCCGATTACATCGGCAGCGACCACACCGAGGTGATCATCTCCGAAAAAGACGTGATCGAAGCCCTGCCCACGGTGGTGGAGCTACTTGGCACCTGGGACATCACCACCATCCGCGCCTCCATCGGCATGTATTTGGTGTGTAAATGGATCCACGAGCATACGGACGTGCGCGTGCTGCTCACCGGGGAAATTTCCGATGAACTCTTCGGCTACAAGTATACGGACTTCGCCCCCAACGCCGCCGCGTTCCAGGAGGAAGCGGAAAAGCGCATCCGGGAGCTGCACGTCTACGACGTGCTGCGGGCCGACCGGTGCATTTCCGTCAACTCCCTGGAAGCCCGGGTGCCCTTCGGCGATTTGAAATTCGTGCGCTACGCTATGAGCATCGACCCGGAGCTGAAAATGAACACCCACGACATGGGCAAGTACCTGATCCGCAAAGCTTTTGCCGGCGACCACATCCTGCCCGACGCCATCCTCTGGCGGCAGAAGGCGGCCTTCTCCGACGCGGTGGGCCATTCCATGGTCAACGACCTGAAAGCCCTGGCCGAAAGGACCTACACCGACAAGGAATTTTCAGAGAAAGCGTCGAAATATGATTATTGCAGGCCTTTCACCAAGGAAAGCCTGCTGTACCGGGAGCTGTTCGATCAGTTCTATCCCGGTCAGGCCCACATGATCCCCGATTTCTGGATGCCCAACAAGACCTGGCCCGGCTGCGACGTGGACGATCCCTCCGCCCGGGTGCTTGCCAACTACGGGGCCAGCGGTCAGTAAAAGCCTGTGTGACTTATGCGGAGAAACGCCATGCGAACAAGAGTTGAAATCCTGAACGATTTTTACGGGCAGTCGAATGAAGATCAGCGGCTTCAAAAATCCCGGCACGGGCAATTGGAATTTTTAACCACCATGCACTATATTCACCGTTACGCGGCCCCGCACGCCAAAGTGCTGGAGGTGGGCGCCGGAACGGGCAGGTATTCCATCGCGCTTGCCGGGGAAGGCATGGATGTGACTGCCGTGGAGCTGGTGGAAAGCAATCTTTCCATATTAAGGGAAAACAGCAGGGGCATGAATCACATCCAATCGTATCAGGGCGACGCCACGAACCTGAGCAGATTTGCCGATCATTCCTTTGATGTGACCCTCGTTTTAGGGCCGCTGTATCATCTGTATGAAAAAGAAGACGTCCATAAAGCCATTGACGAAGCGATCCGTGTCACCAGACCGAAGGGCGTGATCCTGTTTGCGTTCCTGTCTGTCTACGCCATCATGTATGCCAACTATCTCTTTGGCAATTGGGCGGCGGGACAGGAAGAAAACTTTACGGCTGATTACCAGGTAAGGCATTTTAAGGAGCAGTTGTTCACAGGGTATGACGTTGCGGAGTTTGAGAGCCTGTTTGACGGCAAACCGACGCAATGGATCGCCACCGCCGGCACGGACGGCCTGCTGGAACCCATCGAAGACCGGCCTGATTTTCATCTCTCGGAGGAAGACTTTCAGAAGTTCGCGGACTGGTATCTGGCGTTTGCGGAGAAGCGTGAATTGCTGGGGGCCGCAAACCATCTTTTGTATATTTGCCGGAAAGTATAACAGTTTTCCATCTGTTCATAATGAAAGGAAGCTTATGAACTACAAAATCCTCGAAGGTGCGCAAAGCATGCGCCTGGATGACATCGTCAGGCTATTGAGGACGACCTATTGGGCCGGTCAGCGCTCGGTGGAAAAGATCGTAGCGTCCCTGCGCCATTCAGCGTGCTACGGAATTTGGCTGGAGGATGAGCGGAAGCTGGTGGGCTTTGCCCGGGTCATCACCGACTATGCCACCACCTATTACCTGTGCGATGTGATCATTGACGAAGCGTACCGGGGCAAGGGGCTGGGAAAAGCGCTGCTCGCGCATATCACAGCCAAATATGCCGGCCTTCGGGGGCTGCTGCTCACCAGGGACGCCCACGGCCTGTACCGGCAATTCGGCTTTGAAACGGCAGACGGGCGGGCGATGGTCAAAGGGAACGGGCGGGTGGAACGAGCAGAAATCCTTTGATTTTCCTGGATGACACGATTCGTATCACGCTTGTGACGCCTCGTTTCTTTCCCTTTTCACGCGCTTCTGTTACTTTTATTTGGGCCTTGGGCACAAAATGAAAGGACGGAAGGACAATGAAAGCAAACTGGAAACGAGAACTGCTGGCGGGCATCGCGCTGCTGGCCGCGTTTATCCTCTGGACCATTCTGATCCAAACTGTGGATGTTCAGGCTATTGGGCCAAACGGCACGAAGGTGGGGTTTGCGGCCTTCAACGGTTGGTTTCATCAACTGACCGGCGTGCATTGGACGCTCTACACGGTCACGGATTGGCTCGGCCTGGTACCGATCCTGATTTGCATGGGGTTTGGATGCGTCGGGCTCATCCAATGGATCAAGCGGAAAAACATGCTTCTGGTGGACGGGGACATTCTCCTTTTTGGCGTTTACTATATCCTGGTCATTTTCGGATACCTGTTTTTCGAGATGGTCCCCATCAACTACCGGCCCGTTCTGATCGATGGGTTTTTGGAGGCCTCCTATCCTTCTTCCACCACGCTGCTGGTTTTGAGCGTAATGCCCACGCTGGCGCTTCAAATGAACCGGCGATGCGGAACCCCCAAGCTCCGGCGCACCGCAAACGCCTTTTGCCTTCTGTTTTCGGCGTTTATGGTCATCGGAAGATTGATAGCGGGCGTCCACTGGGCCACGGATATCGCCGGTTCCGTAATGCTCAGCTTTGGGCTGTTCAATCTGTATCGGGCTTCCGTAGGCATAGCAGACCAAAGGGGACGCAAGGAGGAAAAAGGAGGAAAAGGTGGAATTCAATGAAAAGCTGCAGCAGTTGCGGAAAAGCAAGGGGCTCACGCAGGAAGAGCTGGCGGAAGCGCTTTTCGTTTCCAGAACGGCCATTTCAAAATGGGAGTCCGGCAGGGGATACCCGAGCATTGATTCTTTGAAAGAACTGTCCCGGTTTTTCTCCGTCAAAATCGACGATCTGATTTGTTCGGAGGAAATCATCTCGGCGGCGGAAAATGAAAAGAAGGAGTTCATCGGAAAATACCTCTCGTTCCTATGCGGAGCGTTGGACGTATTCTTAGGGATCCTGCTGTTCATCCCGGTTTTCGGCAACGGCGCGGGTTCCGCCGACGCTGTGCCCTTGTTCGGCATCACCGGCGTGAACCCCTGGATCAAGGCGGTGTTCGTGATCGTTCTCTGCGCGATCGTTTTCAACGGGATTTGCGCGGTAATCGTCAGCAGGCTGGACAAACCGGCCTGGAGCCGGTACGGGATCGCGGTGGGCATGGTTTTGTCCATCATCAGTTCCGCCGTGTTCGTTTTGACCCGGCAGCCATACCCGGGCATCATCTGTTTTGCCTCATTGGTCATCAAGGGCTTTTTGATCTTCAAGGCAAAATAACGGTATCGGTTTGTCAGCATATACGGCGAAGCAAAGGAGGCGGCCTCATGCCAGACCATCAGAAAATCATTATCCTGGATTTCGGCGGGCAGTATACCCAATTGATCGCCCGGCGGGTGCGGGAAAACCACGTCTTTTCGGAAGTCGTGCCCTGGAATCTGCCAGCGGAGGAAATCAAACAGCGCCAGCCCGTGGGCATCATCCTGTCCGGCGGACCCTCCAGCGTGTGCGACCCGGACGCGCCCCACATCGATCCGGCCCTTTATGATGTAGGCGTTCCCGTGCTGGGCATCTGCTACGGCATGCAATTGACCGCCCATCTGCTGGGCGGGAAGGTAGAAAAGGCTCAGGAGAGGGAATACGGCCGCGTCACGGTGCGGATGAAAGAGCAGGCGGGGTTGCTGAACGGCATGAGCGCTTCTTCCTCCTGCTGGATGAGCCACACTTGGCAGGTGGTCCAGTGCCCGCCCGGGTTCCATCCCATCGCCGGAACGGACAACTGCCCCATCGCCGCCATGGCGAATGAGGAAAAGCGCCTCTATGGCGTGCAGTTCCATCCCGAAGTGACCCACACCGACGAGGGCAAGCGCCTGATCCGCAATTTCCTGTATGATATTTGCGGCTGCGCGGGCGATTGGACCATGGACGCCTACGCGGAAACCGCCGTAAAGCGCATCCAGGAGGCGACAGGGAATCAGGGGACGGTTCTACTTGCACTGTCCGGCGGCGTGGATTCTTCCGTGGCCGCGGCGCTGATCTACCGCGCCATCGGCAAGCGCCTGACCTGCGTGTTCGTGGATCACGGATTGCTGCGCAAGGGCGAAAGCGAGCAGGTATGCCACGTGTTCAGCCATTTGTTCCCCGTGCGTTTCGTCCGGGCAGACGCGGCGGAAAAGTTTTTTGCCGATTTGAAGGGCGTCACAGAACCCGAGGAAAAGCGTCACATCATTGGCCGGGATTTCATCGAGGTGTTCCGGGAAGAAGCGGCGAAGCTTGGCAAGCTGGATTACTTCGCCCAGGGCACCATTTACCCCGACGTGATCGAAAGCGGCCAGGCCACCAGCGCCGCCGTCATCAAGAGCCACCATAACGTGGGCGGCCTGCCCAAGGAATTAGGCTTTACCGAGCTGATCGAGCCCCTGCGCATGCTCTTTAAGGACGAGGTGCGCGCCTTGGGCGAGGCATTAGGCCTCCCCCGCGAACTGGTTTGGCGTCAGCCTTTCCCCGGCCCCGGCTTGTCCATCCGCGTCATCGGCGAGGTAACGCCCGAAAAGGTGGAAATCGTCCGGGAAAGCGACGCCATTTTCCGGGAAGAAATCACCAAGGCGGGCCTGGACCGGAAGGTGAACCAATATTTCACCGTGCTCACCGGCGTGCACAGCGTGGGCGTCATGGGCGACGAACGCACCTACGACTATACCATCGCCCTCCGCGCCGTCACCACCGACGATTTCATGACCGCCGACTGGGCGCGCCTCCCCTATGATCTCATCGCCACCACCTCCGCCCGCATCGTCAACGAAGTTCCCCACGCCAGCCGCGTGGTGCTGGACGTGACGACGAAACCGCCTGCCTCAATCGAATGGGAATGAGGCCGGAAAACCCGGAAGCCCTTGTGCCATAAGGTACTGCGGGATTTCTGGAAAAACTCTGATAACGATTTGATAACATTTTTACATGATGGGCATGATTCTTCGTCCCGATGGCTTTCGGGTACGGGAATGATGAACGTCAAGCTTGAACTGTTATCAGATACACAGGAAACACACATTTCGTAAGCCCTCCAACTGTGGATGAAGGTCATCCGCGGAAGGAGGGCTTTTTCATGCGCTTATTTCTTCCTGCCGCGCTTAAGGGGCGGCATATTGAGGATGTCCGGCGGCACCTGGACGCTGATCCTGGATTCGTCATGACGGCAAACACCGCGTCATAGGTGTCGTCCTCTTCCATCCATTACACCCTGCATTCTGCAAAAAGGGAGAAATTCTGCTTTTTTCGTCAAACCCATCCTTGAACGCCGCATTTCGAGTGGAGGCGCTGACTGCTGTGTTTTTCGGCCTGTCGTGCACTTTCATGTTTTTGAAAAAACCGTCATCATGATGGCTGAGGGGCAGACGGTGATCCGGTATTTGCCGCATCGGCTGCTCCCGGAACATATTGAATTCTGGGCGCCATACAGATGACAGATCATTTCCGGGGCGCGTAGGTGAAGGTGACGGACAGCGATTCGATGCGGTTCATGGCCGGCAGGCTGCGGTCCAGCAACGTGGCAGAAATGCCGGTGAGATCGCCGATGGGCACCCGGGCGTTGCTCTGATTGACGCCCTTCATGTTCACCCATTCGTTAAACAGATTGGTGCGGGTACACTTGCCGTCGTCGGAGCAGGTGTAGTTACGGCCCTTGAGCCTGACGCTTTCCCCGTTGATTTTCAAATCGGTGATTTGGATGCAGTAACCGGGAAAATTCATTTCTCCGTTGGAAATGCCCACGGCACTGAACGCGGTGTTTTCCGCATAGCCCTTTTCGGTGCCGGCGAAATCCAGAGCCACGGTGTATTCTCCGGGGCCGGTGATTTTCACGTCGGTTGGCACGATGCCGGGGGTGATGGAATCGGGGCTGTATACGTCTCCCACGCTGTAGCTCAGGGCCCAGCTGCCCTCGCTGAACATGATCCAGGCCACGCTGGCGCCTTCCGACACCTGCAAGGCGTCCTCCCGCAGGGTTGCCGGGGCATTGGCGGCCGCTTCCTCTACGGCTTTTTTGCCGGCCTCGGCGATGAGGGCGTAGTCCTTCGCCGCCTCAGAAGCGGCGTTGCGCCCGGCGTAGACCGCCGCCATTTCAGGCTCCGCAATCGTCAGTTTCCTACGGACAAAGAAACCGCTACAGTCCCAGAGGCAGGAGGTGAAGTCCAGCGCGTCGCAGCAATCCAGGAATGCCTTGTGGTACGCCGGCGCGTTCTTTTTCATCACGTTATCGCTTCCCGGCAACGCGCCGTATTCGCCGATCACCACGCCGTAGCCCTGCTTGACGAACTTGCTCATTTTGCTCAGCGTCCGATACATGCCCTCGAAATCAGCCGCCTTTCCCCACAACGTAGCCCCCGCCGCGCTGGATGCGCCGCAGTAGCTCCAGGGATCGTAATAGTGCACCGAGATCATCAGCTTCTTTTCCGCTGAATCGGCGGGCATTTTGAAGCGGGAATCGAAGGTATAGTCGATATTGGTGTTGTAGCCCGCAATGAGCAAAAAGCGCTGGGCGTTATTGCCGCCGACGGCGCGCACGGTATCCACAAACGCCTGGTTGATCCGGTTGGCCAAGGCATATTTTTCGTTGTCGCTCAGGTAATTGGCTACGGAATCCTTACAGTAGCAGGGGGAATTCTGATCGAAGGAGCTGCCCAGCTCTTCATTGGCGCTTTCAAAAATTACGTAATCGGAATAATCCCGGAAATACTCGGCGATCTGCTTCCACATACCGCAGTAGGCCTCTATGGCGAAGGAAACGGTGTCCGGGTCCTCCGAGCCGAACATGCCCCACCAGCCGCCGTCCCAGTGATCGTTGAGGATCACATACATATCGGCGTTCCGGGCATAATCCACGATCTCTCGCACCCGGGCCAGATACGCTTCGCTGATGGTATAATCCTTCATCGCATAAGGCATGGCCGTGGCGTTGGTCATCCAAGCCACGGGGATCCGGATGGTATCAAAGCCGGCCGCCTTCATAGCGGTGAGCATGTCCTGGGTGGTCACGGGCTGCCCCCAATACGTTTCATACACCGTTGGATCGGCAGCAAAATTGCCCCGGGTGTAATCGCAGGCTTCCATGGTGTTTCCCAGATTGATGCCGTTTCCCATCAGCCGGGTCGCTTCAACGGCTGTGAGAGAAAGGCGGATGGAACCGTCGTCGCCGGAAGATGCTTCCGCGGCGCAGGGAAACGCTGGAATCAGCAGGGCAAACGCCATGCAGAGCAGGAAAAGCTGCTTCATGTTTTTTCCGTCCTTTCCATAAATCAATCCCCTCCCCGCCTAGGGGGAGGGGACGATGGCAAACGCCCTTTACGGCTGGGTCACAGCCGCCTGGGCTTGCTGAGCGGCCCAGCACAAGGCCGCCTGCTCCTCGCACCAGGCCACGCAGTCCTGATAGCCGTAGGCGTTGCAGTCCTTGGTCATCTGATTCAGGTGGAAATTGAATTCGCCGTCGTTTTTGGCGTAGATGGCGCGCCAGCTGTAGGTTTTCACCGCGGTCTGAATCTGGCTCCATTTGGTGTCCAGCACCTGATCCCGCTTGCCGGGAGCGTAAGTGCCCTTATCCAGCATCACCTTGTAGGGATGGTTTTCCAGGTACTGCTGGGTGGAGGCTGCGCCGGCCCAATCGCACCAGGCCTGCTGGATGGGCTTAAGATCAGCGGCGAGCACGCTGACCCAGCCTTCCTTGTCCAGGGTTTCGACCTTCTTGCTGTCGGGGTTCTGCTGGCTGGAGGTCAGGGTGGTGTTGTTGATTTGCAGCGCGCCGTCGTTGTAGGAGCCGCTCTGGGGGTATTCCTTGCCCGTGCGGGGGCCGATGAGCACGGTGCCGGTCAGGTCATAGGCGGGGTCCTGACTGGTCTTTTTGCCCAGTTCGGTAAAATACGCGCCGCCATCCCCATCGTAATCCCAGGTCATTCCCTTGGGGCCGTACCACATGGTCAGGCTCCCTTCGGGCGTGGCCAGGTAATCAATGATCGCCAGGCACAATTCGGGGTATTCGGCGTCCGCGCCCACGGTCCAGAGCCGGTTGCCGCCGGTGAGGGACAAGCCGTAGGTAATGGGCGTCGCCTCTTGGGGCACCATGGTGTACATGTATTTGCCCGCGTCCAGATGCTCTGTGGTGTTGAAAATGGAGGAGCCGGCAAAGTTGAAGATGCTCCAGAAGGTGCCGCCGGCCTTTACCTTTTCGCCCATGGTGGAATAGGTCTGGCTGGCAGAGTTGGGATCCAGCAGCCCTTCGCGGTAGAGCTTATTGAAGAATTTCAGGCTCTGGATATACAGGCCGTCGGGCTCCAGGCAGCCCTGGAACTGCCCGTTTTCGGTGTTGATGAGCCCCATTTCAAATTCGTCCCAGCCGTAATAGGCGGTGGCCAGAGATTTCACGTACATGACCATGTTGCCGTCCCAGTCCGGCCAGATGGAAACAGCGTAGGTTTCATTGCCGTTTTCATCCTTGGGACAGATTTCCTTCATCTTTTTGAACAGGTCGATCATGCCGTCCAGGTCCTTCACCTCGGGGCAGCCCAACTCCTTGTACAGGTCCCAGCGGATGTCCCAGGTGTAGAAGAAGTTTTCATGGCTGCCGGCTTTCAGCGCCACGTTATGACCAAAGCCGTGGATCTTTTTATCAGGGCTCTTGGCGCGGTTGGTTTCCAGGGCGATCTGGTAGTTCTCCCACAGGTAGGGGGCGTATTCCTCCGCCAGGCCGTCCTCCTCCCAGTCCAGGAGCAGCCCCTGGTTCACCGCGTCCTGGTACTGGTCGCCGTCCGCGCCCCAAACCACGATGTCCCCCAGGTTGCCGCTTTCCATGCGGGTGGCGTAAGTGCCGTCGGACTCGGGGATAATATTGATTTTCACGTTGAACATATCCAGCAGCAGGTCGGCGCTCCAGTGCGCCTGGATGCCGCTGTAATTGGCCAATTGGGTATAGACGTTGATGGTGATGGGGTCGCCGTCGTACACGCCGATTTCCTCAAGCTTGGCGTAAATATCCTTGTTTTCCGCCGCGGCGGGCACAGTTGCCAGGGCGAAAAGGATCGACAGGCACAGCAGGAAAGAAAGCATTTTTCTCATGAGATACGACCTCCTTGATCGTTTTGTTCTCATCCCTTCACCGCGCCCAGCATGATGCCCTTGACGAAGTAGCGCTGCATGAAAGGATACACCAGCAGGATGGGGATGATGCTGACCATGGAGACCGTGTACTGGATCACCCGCTGGTTCAGCATACTTTGGGCTGCCTGTTCGCTGATGGTGCCGCCCTGGCTCATCATGGCGCCCAGGTTGCTGGAGGAATTCAGGTAGATGTACAGCCGGTGCTGGAGCGTATAGAGATCCGGTCGGTTGTTCATCAGCAGCAGGGAATCCTGGAAGGAATTCCAGTTCCCTACCGCGCCGAAAATGGCGATGGTGGCCAGGATCGGCACGCTGAGGGGCAGGATGATCCGAAGCCAGACCTTCACCGTGGACGCCCCGTCGATGACCGCACTTTCCTCCAGCGAGGAGGGGATGGATTCGATGTAGGTTTTTACCAGGATGATATTATAGGGCGCCACCATCCCGGGAATGATATAGGCCAGGAAATTATCCGTCAGGCCCATCATCAGCATGTTCATGTACCAGGGCACCAGGCCGGCGTTAAAATACATGGTGACCACCAGGAAACGGTACCAGAAGGAGCGTTTCCACATTTTCTGCTTGGTCACCAGGTATCCCGCCCAAGCGGAGGTGATGACCATCAGGGCCGTTCCCAATACGGTGCGGGCCACCGTCACCAGCACGGACGAGCCCAGATCCTGCACGTTGCGAAGGGCCACGTAATTGCTGATCTGCAAGCCGAACACGGCCTGGCCCGCCTCGTTTTTCAGCATGGGGAAGAAATTCACCCGTCCGCTGGTCACCAGATCATTATCAGAAATGGTGTTGATGAGCAGGTAGTAGAAGGGAAAAACACAAATGAATGTGAAGACGCAGAAGAAAACGACGACGGCGGTTTCAAACACCCAATCCCCGGCGGTGCGTCTGATATGCAGGACGGAGGCCTTTTCTTTTTTTCTCATTCCGATCGCCTCCCCTTATATGATGCTTTCGCCGCGGATGGTCTTCGATATGCCGTTGGCCGCGAAGAGCAGCGTGATGCCGATCAGGGACTTGGAGATGCCCACCACCGTGCTCAGGGAGATGCGGTTCTGCCCGATGCCGATGTTGTACACGTACAGATCCAGCACCTCAATCACATCTTTGTTCATGGCGTTGGAAAACACCAGATACTGCTCCATGCCGTTGCTCAGGATACCCGCGATGCTCATCAGCAGCATCACCATGTAAGTGGGAATCAAGCCGGGAATGGTGATGTGCCAGATGCAGCGGAAACGGTTGGCGCCGTCTACCTTCGCCGCTTCATACAGCTGCTGGTCGATGCCCGCGATGCCGGCGATATAGATGATGGCGCTCCAGCCCACGCCCTTCCAGGTTCCCCACAGCAGCATTTTCAGCCAGGTATGGTCGGCAATCTGCAGGTAATTGGTTTTGGCTCCTGATACGTGCATCACGTTGGTCAGGAAGGAATTGACGAAGCCGTCGGTGGAGAATATACAAATAGCGATGGCGTACACCAGCACCCAGGAAATGAAGTTGGGAATGGTGGTGAAGGTTTGCACGAAACGCTGGAACTTGGTGGAGCGCATTTCCGCCAGCAGAATGGCGAACGCGATGGGCAGCCAGGAGGTGGCGATGCCCAGGCCGCTCATAACCAGCGTATTGCGCAGCACCCGCAGCAGATCCTTGGTGGTGGCGGGATCACTGAAAAGGAAGCTGAACCACTTGAAGCCCACATAGTTGTCCGCGCCGATGCTGCCGCCGGGCGTGTAATCGAAAAACGCGAAGCGCCAGCCCCAGATGGGCAGGTAAGCGAACACCAGCGAGAGCAGGATGACCGGCAGCATCATCAGGAACAGCCGGTACTTTTCCTCCATTTCCATTTTTGCCGCCGGATCGGTTTCCTTTCCGGTGGACAGGAAAGCAATCAGCGCCGTCAGGAACAGCAGCCCCGCGAACGCGCAGAACACCCAAAACCCATCCGGAACCATGATGCCGATCTTGTCCAGCTTGCCCACTTCCTCGCCGTGGGCCAGCATCCTGTCATAGGTACGGCGGATCAGCAGCAGCCCCGCGCCCATGACCGGCGCGCCGATCAGGGGCAAGGCCAGCCCCACCCGCCGCATTTTGCGGTTGCCCAGGCTCATGCACCCGCCGGCGCCGCAGAGGATCACCCCTGCCATGACCGCCACGCAGGCGATCATCAGCAGTTTGATGTCCGCGTCCTGGATCCATTGGGAGCGCAGGATGCGGCCCATGCTGTTAGTGATGGTGCCGTAGCTGACGCCGGTGGTGAACAGGCTGGCAGAGGCATTGATCTTTTCGCTGATCCGGCCCGGATTGGCGGGCGGAAAAAAGACGGAAATGCCTGCCAGCAGCGCGGCGACGCGGAACACCCACAGCGGAAGCCTGCGGCCCAGGGATACCCTTTCCTCCCGAGGCAGCGCTTGGACAGCGGTGCTCATGTGTAAATCACTTCCTCGACGGTATTCGTTGGAAACAGACCGGGGAACGCCCCATTCGCAGGGCGCGCCCCGGCCATGGCCGCGGCATTACCAGCCGCTGACGGTAAAGGAGATGGTGACGGTCTCGTTGGGACCGGGCACGGAGTAGACGATGGCGGGCGCATTGGCCTGGTTGTACACATCGATGATCTTGATCGCCGCGTATTCGCCGTCAGAGGTCACTTCGGTGTATTCCTGGGTGGCGCCGGAGCCGAACTTCACCTTCACATTGTCGATGATCAGGAAGCCGTCACGCACCAGCGCGGCGGGGATATCGGTGGAAACAAAGAGCATGTTGTAATCCTTGGTTTCGCCCATGCCCATGTCGCCGGTAGTGAGGGAAACGGCGTAATCGCCGTTGCCGGTGATCTCTGCGTCCACGAAGGCACCGCCGTAGTCCACGGCGTTGTTATCGGCGTCCCAGCCGGTCAACCGGCCGAAGAAGTCGGGATGATCCTGGCTGTCGCGGCCGTAGTTGGCCTCTTCCCAGCTGTTGCGGAACACGTAGGTGTCCTTGCCCTGCACGCCGATGTAGGCGTTAAAGACAGCGTCCTTCTTGAGGGCGTCCGCTTCTTCCTGGGTCAGCGGCGCGCTTTCATCCTTGACGATGGGCTTGCCGTAGATGAAGTTGAAGGTGATTTCCACGGTCTTGACCGCGGCGAACGCATCCTTGTTCACGATAATGGGGGAAGCGCCTTCCAGGTCGCCGTCCGCCCGGCGGGCGTCGGTGGGCAGCTCGCTCACCCATTCGTTGTAGATGTTCTCGCGAGTTTCCACGCCGTTATCGGACGAGGTGTAGCCTTTGCCGATTTCAATGGGCTCGCCGTTCACCTTGATTTCAGTAATGTCGATGAAGTAGCCGTTGAAGGTCTTTTCGCCGTTCACGATGCCCAGCGCGGTGAAGGCCAGGCCTTGGGCCTCTTCGTTGAATTCCAAACCCACGGTGTAGGTGCCGGCCCCGGTGATTTCGGCGGTGGCCGCCTTCACGGGATATTCGTTGCCGTCCATCCAGAAGCAGTTGGCCCAGCTGCCGTCGGCATACATGATGTAGGCCACGTCGGTGACGGGCAGGAGGGAGAAGTCGATTTCAAAGCTCTTGACAGAAGCGAACAGTTCCTTGTCCACGATGACGGGCTTGGCGTCATCGGTCTTTCCATCGTAAGAACGGGCATCCGCGGGCACTTCGCTCACCCATTCATTGTAAATGTTCATGCGGGTCTCGATGCCATTGTCGGAGGAGGTGTAGCCCTTTTCAAAGGCGATCTCTTCCCCGTTCAGGCGAATGGCGTTGATCTTGATATACGCGCCGGGATAGGTCTTTTCGCCGTTCACGATGCCCAGCGCAGTGAATGCCAGACCCTGAGCAGGCTCATTGAACTCCAGGCCCACAGTGTAATCGCCGAAGCCGTCGATCACAGCAGTGGCGGCCTGAACGGGATACTCGTTGCCGTCCATCCAGAAGCAGTTGGCCCAGCTGCTGTCGGCGAACATGATGTAAGCGGTATCCACGCCGAACTGGTGCAGCACAAAGTCAATCTCAAAGCTCTTGACGGAAGCAAAGAGCTCCTTGTCCACGATGATGGGCTTGGCGTCATCGGTCTTACCGTCGAAAGAACGGGCGTCCTTGGGCAGCTCGCTCACCCATTCGTTGTAGATGTTCATGCGGGTCTCCACGCCGTCGTCAGAAGAAGTGTAGCCCTTTTCAAAGGCGATTTCCTCTCCGTTGACGCGCATAGCCTTGATTTCAACGGTATAGCCGGACAGCGCGTTTTCGCCGTTCTTGATGCCCAGGGCGGTGAAGGCCAGGCCGGCGGCCTCTTCATTGAATTCCAGGCCCACGGTGTACTGCCCCGCGCCGGTGATTTCAGCGGTGGTCGCCTTCACAGGATATTCGTTGCCGTCCATCCAGAAGCAGTTGGCCCAGTTGCTGTCCGCGTACATGATGTACGCCACAGGGGACGCAGTCTCCTCCGCCATAGCGGGCATAACGCCCATCAGGCCGATGATCAGCGTCAGGCTCAGGATCGTTGCCAGGGTTCTTTTCATGTTGGTTCCTCCTTTAATGATTGTTCATATCTATCGCTTCTGCCATACGGCAGATAAGCCCGTTCATCGCGCCGCGCCAAGCGTTTCTCCCGGGACAAGCGTTTCCTCCACCACGGTGATCTGCGGCTGATGGGTTTCCGGGTTTTCGATGGCGTCCAGCAGCTGCTCTATCACCCGCCGGGCGATGTCCGCGGTATCCTGGCGAACGGTGGTCAAAAATGGATGCGACATCCGGCCCATGCGGATGCCGTCAAAGCCGGCCAGGCTGATATCCTGCGGCACGCGGATCCCTCTTTCCTCCAGCGCCGTCATAACGCCCAGACAGCTGATATCATCGGGGCAAAGGATGCAGGTCGGCGCTTCCGGACCGTTCAGGAGGGCATCCACGCTGAGGATGCAGGCATCGGGCTGATGAAAATGCCCTTCCGGCACGTATTCCGCCGGCACGCGCACGCCCAGCTCCGCGCATTGCTTGTAAAACCCAGTCAGCCTCTCCTGGGTGACCACACTGTCTTCCCCCCGGATATACGCGATCCGCCTGTGCCCTTTCTCCCAGGCCATGCGCACCAGGGCCTCCATGCCCGCGCGGTTGTTGCTCATTACGCAGTCGCAGCCCTCGTAGGCATGGTCGATCACCACGGTGGGAAAGCCGTCCGCCGCCAGACGGATCACGTCTGCGGCGTTGAAATCGGCCTGCACCACGATCACGCCGTCCAAGCTGCGCCGCCGGGCACGGCCATAATACGTTCCTTCCTCCTGCGTGTTCACCGAGCGGCGGATGAAGGTCAGGTCATAGCCCCGATCCTCCGCCCCGAAGCGCAGTTCGTTCAGCAGCAGGCTGAAATACTCGTGATCCATCCGGTCTTCATAGAGGATGCCAATGTTATGGGATCGGCTGGTTTTCAAAATGCGGGCGGCGGCATTGGGGAAATAGCCCATTTCCTTGGCCTTCTGCCGAATAAAGGCTGCTTTCTTTTTATCCGGGTTCGTTTGACCGTTCAGCGCCCTGGAAACGGTGGCGACGGATACGCCGCACGTCAGCGCGATATCCTTCATTTTGACCACAGGCGCATTCCCCCTCGCGGAAAAGTAAAAATGAAATCGTTTGCATTTTTACTATATCCGCACAGTGTGATTTTGTCAACCCTTTTTTTGCTTGATTATCCAATTATTTTTGCCAAATCAGTGAAAAAAATACCCCCATACCGACGGACACGGCGAACGGGAAAGCAAAAGTGCAAACGTATTCTGTTTTCATTCATGCCTCTCTCGCGCTGAATCGGCACCCGAAGTTCTGTCAATTCGAGTGCCGCCAACAGATAAAAACGAACCCGTCATACAGATTATTAAGAATTGCAGTTCTGGACGGAACTTACGATTCTGACGAAGAATTGAAACTGTCTACACCAGTCTGTGAGGCAGCGCGAAAGCAGGTGAGGTCATGGCGAGAAAAAAGAAACCCATCAACAGCACGCCTTATCCCGATTACGTGATCGAAACCGTGGCCCGCTGCCTTTGGCCGGACATCCAAGCATTTTTTGAGAGCGAGGAGGGGCAGAGGGAATTCGCGGTATGGAAGGCAGAGCAGGAGAGGAAAAAAGAAACGGAAAATTTTGAACAAGCCGCGGCTTAAAAAACCGGGATGCTGCTAATTTCGGCGGCATCCCGGCTTTCAATTCTCCCCGAATCCATAGTGCCGTTTCTTTGCTGCGGCGATCTGCTCCGGTGTATAATGTCCCCGTGAAACTGGACCAGCAGTAGCGAAAAAAAGGTGAACATGGTAGAATAAAAGACGAGGGAGAGGATAGTGTGAAAACAAAGTTTGGAGCAAGTAATGGCCCACCAATCCAAAGGAAGGCAAAGCAAACAAGCCTCATTGAGGCAGTAAATTGAAAGAAGCTTCTACCCCTACCCGGCCAAAGCCAAGGAATCCAAGGAGATTGAGCCTTCGACAATGACACCCAGAGAAACGAGGAGCTTCACGGCATCTTTTGCGGAAGCAAGCGTCATTTTCTTCTTGAGTTCTTCGGGCAAATCGTACTTCTGGAGATCAGAAGGGTTGAAGACTTCTCCAGAAGAAAGCATGGCGTAAATGGAAGTCAGGATCATGCGAGCGATAGCAATGATAGCGCGTTTCTTCCCACGGCGTTTCATGATGTGCTCGTACTTGATTCTGAAATAAGGCTGCTTTTCGGTAGATTTCACCGCCGCGTGTGCTGCCTCAACCAAAGCGGGTTTCAGGTAGACTCCGGCACGGGAAATCTTTACGGATTTCTTCTTGCCAGCGGATTGGTTGTTGGCAGGCGTCAGACCGGCCCAACTGCAAAGACGCCTGGCAGAGCCGAATTCCGACATATTAGTACCGATTTCCGAGAGAATCGTTATAGCGAGACGGCGATCCACTCCGGGAATTGTACATAGGAGGGAAATGGTTCCTTCGTAATCAGAGGCAAGATTGCTGACAATGTCATCAATCTGGCCGATTCGCTTGTCAATATCCGCGAAGTGTCCCTGAACGATACGAACTCTTTCCTTCTGTTCCGGGGTCATATTGAAACCTTCAACCGCTTCAATGACAGCGTCTGCTTTCTTCATCATGGAACGATGGAGAAGCGAAACACAGTAATTGGGGTCTACGGTTTCTGTATCCAGCAGATAGTTCTCGATAGCCGTAGCAGACTTCCCGAACATGTCGGAAACGACGGCATCCAACGTCAGGTTGCACACAGTGAAAGCATTCTGAAAACGATTCTTTTCACTGGAACGCATGGATACCAGTTTGCTCCGATAACGGGTACATTCCCGAAGAATCCTGATGTCCTTTACGGGAATGTAGCTGCCGGGGACGAGTCCCATACGGAACAGATTGCCGATCCACTTGGAATCCTTCTTGTCGTCCTTGTTGCCCTTGACAGCGGAAACCCATTTGGGATTCGCGATGACAACATGAACGAAACCTTCAAGGGCATTCCAAACGGGAACCCAATACTTGCCGGTACTTTCCATACAGACATCCTTACAATTGTTGTCAAGGAGCCACTGCCTGAAAGCAATCAGGTTTCTGTAGGAAGTGCCGAAGTGTTTCTGTTTACACTGGGGAATCAGATAATCCCCCATAAGGATTGTGGCAACGAGAAATGTCTTGTGCACATCGATGCCACAGCATACGGGAATGGTTTTTCCCATAACGGCCCTCCTTCCTGAATTGGAAAGAGAGAGGCAGTGACTGAACCACCACACATATTAAACTAAGATAGTCTAAACAATTCTTAGTGTACGGACTGGTTCGTCTCACTTATTTGTGCTTGAAAGGTGGCTCTTACACTGATTACCATACTGCCTTTGCGACTGAATGAGTTGCGTGCAACTCCTCTCCCCGTGCTTTGTAGTGTGCCTCTATCAAACACATTGTACCACATGAGAACGGAAAATTCTGCGGCTCCCGTTTTCATCCCTATTTGTGCCGGTGCCGCACCGACATGGTGATTACCATCAGAGGCGAAAAGGTATTCTCTGGCTGACAAATAGAGCGGCGGAAAGATCTTCTCCTTGTTGTTGGCAAGGGTGACGAAATATGTAATGAGTTTTGCCGCCGAAGAAGGGTCAACGCCGAAAACGACACCGGTGTCGTGAACACCGAGGAATATGTCGCCACCTTCTCGGTTGGAGAATGCACAGACGGAATCAAACAGGGACTTTGGCAGATCTGTTCTGGCTTCCTTGTATTCGACCTGATAATTCTCGCCATGTCGGATCAGGGACAGAAGCGCATCAGGCAGAGTGGGGATCCTATCGTTCATCATTGATCACCGTCCTGTTCGTTTTCAGTCCGTTTCACATAGGTCAGCTGAATATCATAACCCAATGCCTCAACCATGCTGGTAAAGGTTTTGTTGACAACCGTTTCCTTCTGCCGGATCACACGATTGACGTAGGCAGGTGTAGTCTTGATTTGCTGTGCCAGCTTGGCCTGCGTTGTTCCGGCTTCAATGCACATGACTTTTATATCGATTTCAACGTTATTTTTGACCACGGTTCCATGCTCCTTCGACAGTCAGATAACAGTTGCACATAAGAGACAATTTATTGTAGCATATCTTTGCCTCGTTTTCCAGCCTTTCTGAGTATAATCTGTACGGTTTTATTCAAATGATGCTTTGATCGCTGACTTAATTCTCAGAAGGATTGTACGGCCAGAATGCTTCAGAACAGGTCGAATTAAAAAGCGCCTCCGGAGAGGCGGCTGTGTACGGCAGCGCCCGCCACATCCATCCGAAAAACGATGATCAGCAGCAGATCCAGCGCGATATTCACCAGGGAAGCCAGGATAAGAAACCACACAGGCGTTTTGCTGTCACCCAGAGCGCGCAGAATGCCGCTGGCCATGTTATACAGCACGCAGCATGGAATCGCGGCGAAAATGATGCGGATATAGCTGGCCGAGGCGTCCAGGATTTCTTCCGGCGTGTTCATCAGCCGCAGAAGCGGTTTGCAAAGGAGCGTGGCAGCCAGCGCGAACAGAACGCTGAACGCCGCGCTCAGCACGATGGCGTGCCAAACGTGACGCCGCATACTCGGTTCATCCTTCGCGCCGAAGTCCTGCGCGATCGGGATGGAGAAGCCGGAACAAAAGCCGAGACAAAGGCCGATAATGAGAAAATTGACGGAGCCTGTCGCTCCTACCGCCGCCAGCCTGGAAGCGCCCAGGTAACGGCCAACGATCGCCGTATCGACAAAACTGTAAAGCTGCTGGAATAAAACGCCGAGCAGCAAAGGCGCGGCAAAGGAAATCACCAGTTTCATGGGATTTCCTGTGGTCAAATCGCGCGTCATGGTACGAGACATACAGCTGCTTCCTTTCTTTTTCGCAAAGCTTCGCGCTTTGCACGCACTTTATAGCACGTTTCCCCTCATCGCACAAGCGGTGAAATATGGTCGGAAACAGTCCGCGAAAAGGAATTGATCTTTGCCGATCGGCAGGGTTTCGTCCGCGGTGATGATGCAGGCTTTTTTCAGCGCCTGCGCCGACGGCGCAACGGTGGACATGGGCAGATTCAGCGCCTCCGCGGTTTCCCCCCCATGCCCGTGCTTTTCCAGCCCGGCATGCGCATCAGCATATACCATGGAACGTTTTTTTGTCCGGAAGTACATTTTGCTGCCGTTCGCGGCGCATAAGCGCAATCTGATTGAAACGTTTTTTATGACGAAATTTTCCATTTTCCTTATTGACAAACAGAATGGAGTATGCTATATTCATCTCGAAATTAAAACGTTTTAATTTTTTACAAGAAGCGTTTTAATGATTTTATCCAGGAGGGGATAACCCGTGATTTCATCCGTCTCTTCGATACGGCAAGCACAGCCAAACCACACCGGCAGCAGCTGCAAGCTGCTGCCGCTGGGTCTGTGCGCGGCGATGATCCTTATTCTTTTCCTTCCCCTCTTTCCCTGGTTTCGGGTAGCGGATCAGGAAGCGCTGTACGGCACCATGGGGCTGAAAGCATCGGTGATCAATAAGCTGACGCCGGATCACTCGGTGCTCACGTTCCTTTCCTTCGTGGAAACGAGCAAGCAGGGCGTGCTGGGTTTCTGGTCCTTCCTGCTGCTCATCGTTTCCGCCGCGGCGATCCTCTTTTGCCTGCTTTCTTTTATCATGTATCTTCGCCGGCGCACCGCGGCGGAGGGAAAGGGCATGCTGCGAACATACTCCTTTTTCCAGAAAGGCATGGTGCTTTCCTTCCTTTCTGCCGGCGGCGCGCTGGGACTGATCGTCTTCGCCAACCGGCATTACGGCCTGCCGGGCTTCATGCCCGGGTTCGCCCCAATCCTGGTGCTGGCGGTCAGCGTGATCGGGTACGTTATCAGCAAGCGTATGGAAAAAGCGGAAAGAATCGTTTGCCGGGAGCACGGCCTCGTGGAGGAATTCCGGAGGAATTGGATTTTGTTCCTGTTCCTGGTTCCCTGCTTCGTTTTCTTCCTGATCAACAATTACCTGCCCATGGCGGGCGTTTACTTCGCCTTTACCCAGTTCAACTTCCGCGATCATCTTTTTGCCAGCCCCTTCGTCGGCTTCAAGAATTTTGAATTCCTGGTGCGGTCCGAAATACTGCATCTGACGCAGAACACGATTCTTTACAATATCGTGTTCATCGTGGTGGGCAACGTATTGCAGATCTTCTTCGCTATTCTGATCAGCCACGTGACGAACAAGCGGCTGCGCAAAATTTCCCAGACCATGATCTTCATGCCCTACTTCGTTTCCTACGTGATTCTGCGGGTGCTGGTGTTCAACATGTTTGAATACGAAGTCGGCCTGATCAACAATTTTGTCACGTCCCTGGGCATGGACCGCATCGATTTCTACAACACGCCGGGCTACTGGCCCTGGCTGATCACCCTGTTTTATCTATGGAAGAACATCGGCTACGGCATGGTGGTGTATCTGGCCACCATCACCGGGATCAGCACGGAATACTATGAAGCCGCCCAGATCGACGGCGCGAATATTTACCAGCAGATCCGCTATATCACCATCCCGCTGCTCAAGCCCACCTTCATTATCCTGCTGCTTTACGCTTTGGGTGGCATCATGAAAGGCCAGTTCGAGCTGTTCTACCAGTTGGTTGGCAACAACGGCACCCTGTTCAACGCGACCGACATCTTCGATACCTATGTGTACCGCATCACCACCACCCAGCCCCTGAGCATGGGCCTTGGCACCGCGGCGGGCCTGTTCCAGTCGCTGTTCGGGCTCCTGGTGATCATCGTTACCAATATGTGCATCAAGCACAGGAACCCGGAATACGCGCTGTTCTGAGCGGAAGGGAGAGAGCCGTATGAAAATCAAGGACCGTTCCACCGTCCCGTTTCATATCGTGAAGGGCGTATTGCTCACGCTGCTTTCCATCGTCTGCGTGCTGCCTTTTATTGTGATCATCTCCGGGTCGCTGACGGATAACTACACCATTCTCAAGGAAGGCTTCAGTCTGTTTCCCCGGAACGCTACGCTGGAAGCCTACCGCACCATATTTCGTTCGCCGGAGGGCATCGTCCAGGCGTATAAAATGAACTTTTACTACACCTTCATGGGCACGTCCCTGGGCCTGCTGGTGATCACCCTGACGGCCTATGTGATTTCCCGCAAGGATTTCAAGTACCGCAACACCGTATCTTTTCTGATCTATTTTACCACCATCTTCGGCGGCGGCATGATCCCCTGGTATATGATGTACGCAAACGTCCTGAATCTGCGGGGCGCCACCCTGGCGATCTGGTTCCCGGCGCTGATGTCGCCCTTCCTGGTGATCCTGATGCGCACGTTCATCACCGGCTCGGTGCCGGACGCGGTGGTGGAATCGGCCAAGATCGACGGCGCTGGGCACTGGATCATTTTCTGGCGGATCGTGCTGCCGGTGCTGGGGCCCGGCCTCGCCACGGTGGGGCTGTTCCAGGCGCTGGGCTACTGGAACGACTGGTACCGTTCTTCCATGTTCTCCACGTCCAGCGAGACTTGGTCCCTGCAATTCTACCTCTATGACATGGTCAATTCCACCATGGCCATGCGGCAGATGGCGCAGAACGTGAGCCTGAATACCGCCGATCTGCCCACCCAGACGGTGAAGCTGGCCATGGCCGTGGTGGCGACTGGCCCCGTGCTGCTGTTCTATCCCTTCGTGCAAAGGTATTTCGTCAGCGGCATCACCATCGGCGCGGTAAAAGGATGAACCTCGGACGACCGCCTGTGGCGGAAATATCGTCCGAGGTGAAATCAGGCGAAACAAGCGATCTGCCCATGAGGGGCAGTCGCGTCGATTGAGCCTGCGGATAGCCGCGCCGATTGAGGCTGCGGATAGAAACTTTCCCAAACGATTTGATGGCAGCATTGCCTTCAAGATAAAAAACGAACCACAAAAAGGAGGATCCCCATGAAGAACCTGAAAACCCCGCTGAGCGCCCTGCTGGCGCTGATCCTGTGCCTGACCATGGTTCCCGCCGCGCTGGCAGCGGACGATATGAGCCAGGAAGCCAATCTGGTTTTCTATGTGATGGGCGACGCGCCCAAGGATGAGCAGGTGGTGGAAGACGCCATCAACGCCATCCTGAAAGAAAAATTCAACGCCACCATCGATTTCCAGTTTTCCACCTGGACGGATTTCAGCCTGAAATACAATACCCAGCTGACAAGCGGCGGGGCGGACCTGATCTACATCGCCAACTGGCTGAACTACGGCCTGCTGGCCCGCGCCGGCGCTTTCCTGGAGCTGGACGGCCTGCTGGACGAATATGCCCCCGAGCTGCGCGCCCTGGCGGGTGAGGACATGCTGAACATGTGCCGCGTGGAAGGCAAGCTCTACGCCGTGCCCGCTCTGTGGCCCGAATACGTGCCCCTGGGCATCAAGTACCGCGAAGACCTGCGCGCCAAGTACGACCTGCCTTATCCCGACAGCCTGGAAAACATGGAAGCCTATTTCGCGGGCGTAAAAGCCAACGAGCCCGATCAGGCCATTCTGCGCTGCACCACCAGCGAGAGCGCCAGCTCCCTGAGCGTGGCCTTCGACGCGGCCAACGTGCTCAATATCAAGTACCCCTGGACGAATGCCAACGGCTTCCCTTACGGCCTGACCTCCAACTACGATACCCCCGATCAGGTGTATGACTACTGGTTCTCCGACGATTTCGTGGAAGATATGAAGCTGCTCAAGCGCTGGGCTGATATGGGCTTCTGGTCCAAGAGCGCCCTTTCCGACACCAACGACAGCGAAGCCTATACCAACGGCCTGTGCATCGCCGAAGTGGCCGGCATGAACCCCAACAAGCAGATTTCCTCCGCCACCACCTTCGCCAAGGAACATCCCGATTGGGAAAGCGCCTATATCACCTATGGCGAGGTGACCGGCGTGCTCTTCCCGGGCCACGCCACCCAGAACGGCACCGCCATCGTGCGCGGCACCAAGTATCCCGAACGCTGCGCCATGATCCTGAATTACCTGATGACCGACGAAGACATGAACGATCTGGTGCAGTACGGCATCAAGGGCGTGCACTACGACGTGGTGGACGGCGTTTACAAGGAACTGAGCGAAGATTTCCGCTATGAAAACTTCAACACCTGGAACCTGCGCGTGAACGATTACAAGCTGCCCCAGGAATCCGACGTGGCCCTGCAGGCGATGTTTGACAAGTATAACGAGATCGCCCAGAAGAGCAAATTCCCCAACGTGAACATCTACGGCGGCTTCACCGAGGATTATACCGACTATGAATTCGAGCGCACCGCTGTTTCCAACGTGATGCGCCAGTATCTGGCTCCCATCCAGGCCGGCCTTGTGGACGACGTGGACGCTGCCGTGGCTGAATTCCGCCAGAAGGTGACCGACGCCGGGCTGCAGGCCTGCCGCGACGGCTTCACCGAACAGTGGGCGGCATATTGCGAAGAATACGGCTACCAATAATCTGTAAAGCATGATATAATAAACTGCATTGCTTTCTGCCGGAGAGGCATGCCCTCTCCGGCAGAAATTTCATCGGGGTGAGGAAATATGAAAAAGAACGTAAGCCGCAGCCGGGTCAACGGTTTTCTGGATACGGACGGGCGCAGGATCGTAAACGCCGCCGGAGAAGAAATCCTTCTGATGGGATGGGGCCTGGGCAATTGGCTGCTGTGCGAAGGATATATGTGGCTGGCTTCCGGCATCCAGCGTTTCGACCGCCCCCGCCGCATCGAAAGTGTGATCGAGGAGCTGACGGGGAAAGCCTACGCCGAAAAATTCTGGAAGCGGTTTCGTGCCAGCTATATCACGGAGAGCGATATCCAGCTGATGGCGGACATGGGCTATAATTCCGTTCGCATCCCCATCAACGCCCGGCTGTTTTTGCGGGAAGGACCCGGAATCAGCTTTGTGGAGGAAGGCTTCCAATGCCTGGATCAGGTGCTCGCCTGGTGCGAAACGTACAAGCTGTACGCCTTTATCGATCTTCACGGCGCGCCCGGAGGGCAGACCGGGGCGAATATCGACGATTCGGTGGACGACGTCTGCCGCCTGTTCATGGACGCCGATCAGTTTGAAAAGGGACTGTGCCTTTGGGAAGAAATCGCCCGGCGGTATAAAGACAAATGGATCGTGGGCGGGTACGATCTGCTCAACGAGCCCGTGCGCCCCGTGCGCTTCCCGGGAGATACGGCGCTGGAAGAATACGTGCCCCGCCTCGTTGAATTTTACGAAAAATGCATCGCGCGCATCCGGGCCGTGGATCAAAAGCATATCATCACCCTGGAAGGCCACCATTGGGCTACGGAAACGGGCATTTTCACCCGCGTGTACGATCCCAAAATGGTGATCCATTTCCACCGCTACGGCTGCGCGCCGGATATTACGGCCTTTCAGCCCTGGCTGGACCTGTCCGAAAAGCTGAACGTGCCGCTGTGGCTGGGCGAAACCGGGGAAAACACCATGGAATGGTTTTCCGCCATGATGCCCCTGGCGGCCAGCCTGGATATTGGCGTGAATATGTGGCCCTGGAAAAAGATGAACTGCCATAATTCGCCCTGCTCTGTGATCCCGCCCATGGAATGGCAGCTGATATTGGATTACGCCCGCAGCGGCGCGCATCCAGGCTACGAAAAAGCCCAGAAAATCTTAGACGAATACCTGAAAAACATGCAGGTGCAGAACTGCCTGATCAATGAAAATTTAGCGGCGAACGTATTCCGTCTGCCGGGCTGCGTCATCGCGGGAACGGATTTTGACGAACTGCCTGGATTCGGGGCGTCCTACTGGCACAGGAAAACCGAACCTTCTAACGTGGCTTACCGGCAGAATACCGGCATGCTGCTGCATTGCCGGTATCCCAACCGCGAAAAACGCTTCCCTTTCGACGGGGAATGGTCGCGCTACGTGCTGAGGCTGCGGGAAGGAGAATACGCCTGCTATTCCCTGTACGATGTAACGGTGCTGTCCAAGCTGGAGGTGGCCTGCTATGCGCCGGAGCCCGCCGAGCTGGAAATCTGCCAGGACGGCCAGATATTGGGCGTCTTCGATTTGAGCCAAACGGAGCACAGGCAGATACTGTCCAGCATGCACTTAAACAACGCGGATTCCTGCGTGCTGCGCCTGAAAACTCTTCGCGGCACAGTAGATATCGAATCGCTGATCACGGAAACGGATACTTGATCCCATCTCCTGGCAGGAAAGGCGGAACGAAGGCATGAACAAAATCACGATCAAAGATGTGGCAAGGGAAGCGGGAGTATCCATCGCCACCGTTTCCAACGCGCTGAACGGGTCCGACGTGGTGCAGCCCAAAACCCGGGAGCATGTGATCGAAGTGGCCCGGAAGCTCAATTACATCCCCAACGTGAACGGAAGGCAGCTGCGCGCCGCCCAATCCCACACCGTGGGGCTGTTCGTCACGTCCATGACGGGCAGCTATTACGGCAATATGGCGGATTCCATTCACTACCTGTGCAAGAAGTACGGGTACGAGCTGCACATCTTTATCGTGGATGAGGATAAACCGCTTCTGACCACCCTGCAAAGCCAGAGCATCGACGGTGCGATTATCCTGTTCGGCATGCTCAGCGGGGAGGAGAAAAAACAGCTGATGAAATCCGGCCTGCCCACCGTGTTTATGGATCAGGAAGTGGCCGCGGGCAGCATTTCCAGCGTGATCTATGAATCCTTTGCCAGCGGTCGGATGGCCGCGGAATACCTTTTGGGCCTTGGACACAGGGATCTGATGCACATTTTCGGCGTGCCGTTCAACTACGACAGCATCCAGCGCCAGGCGGGATTTGAGGCCGCGCTCAAGGAAGCGGGCGTGCCTTTCCGGCCGGAAAACATCTTAAGCGGCAGGTTCGAGCGGGCGGTGGCTTACCGGTCCATGCACCGGTATCTGAAAGAAGGCCATAAGCTGCCGGACGCCGTGTTCGCCGCCAATGACCTGAGCGCCATCGGCTGCATGGAAGCGCTGAAGGAATACGGCATCCGCATCCCGGAGGATATCAGCGTCATCGGCTGCGACGACCATCTGCTCAGTTCCTATATGACCCCGGGGCTGACCACCATTCGCACCCACATGGAGCAGTTGGGCGTGGAAGCGGCCAGGGAAATTTTCCGCCTGATCGGCGGGGGGCGCGGACAAATCATCCGGCTGCCGGGAGATATCGTGGTGCGCCATTCCTGCGCCATGCACAGAAAAAACGAAGAGGGGAAAGAACGGACATGAAACAGATCACGACCCAATACCTGGAGGGAAAAAAAGCGCGTACGGAGGAAATCGTCGTTTCTGACGCCTCGCGCCGCACGCAGGAAAAAGACCTGATCAACCTGTACCCTGAAATCACCTATCAGCGGATCGAGGGATTCGGCGGCGCGTTCACGGACGCGGCCGGATATGTGTTTTCCCAGATGCCCAAGGATTTACAGGACCGATTCATCCACGATTATTTTTCAGGCGACGGTCTGGGCTATACCTGCGGCAGGACTTCCGTCGACAGCTGCGATTTTGCATTGGAGACCTACGAATCGGACGGCACGCCGGAGGACAAGGCTTTTGAACGATTTGACGTTTCCCGCTCCGCCCGGTATGCGCTGCCCCTTCTGCTGGCGGCCCAGAAGGAAGCGGGGCGGGAGATCAGCCTCATGTTCACCCCCTGGTCGCCCCCCGCGTGGATGAAAAACAACGGTTCCCGGCTTCACGGCGGGCATTTGAAAGAAGAAAACTATGACCGGTGGGCGGAATACATCTGCCGCTACCTCAAGGAATTCGTCCGGCTTGGGGCGAAGCCCGTCTATCTATCTCCCCAGAATGAACCCAAAGCGGCCCAAACCTGGGATTCCTGCCTGTTCTCCGCGGAGGAGGAGCGCGTATTCGTACGGGATCACCTGTATCCGGCGCTGGTGAGAAACGGCCTTCAGCAGGTGCAGCTGCTGATCTGGGATCACAACAAGGAGAGGGCTTTGGACCGCGCGCTCCGCATCTTAGGCGATCCCGAAACGGAAAAAAAGGTTTCAGGCGTGGCCGTGCACTGGTACAGCGGCGATCATTTTGAAGCGCTCCAGATGATCCGCGACGCGTTCCCGGATAAAAAGATCGTATTTTCCGAAGCCTGTGTGGAATACAGCCTGTACGCGTCCCAGAACCAGCTTCGCGACGCCCAGATGTACGCCCATGAGATCATCGGCGATCTGAACCATGGCACGAACCTGTTCCTGGACTGGAACCTGCTGCTGGATGAGAAGGGCGGCCCCAATCACGTGGGCAATTTCTGCGACGCGCCGGTCATGTACGACAGGAAAACCGGGGAACTGAGGCAAAACCTTTCCTTCGATTATATCGGCCATTTCAGCCGTTACATCCAGCCGGACGCACGGCGCGTGGGCCTGTCCCGGTACGGCGGTCAGTTGGAATCCGCCGCCGCCATGAATCCTGACGGAACGCTGACCGCCGTGGTTTTGAATCAGACGAAAGAAGCCGTATCCTTCGGCCTTCGCTTGAAGGATCATGTGTGGCCTGTCCAAATCGCCGCGGAAAGCATCGCCACTTTCGTGTTTGAGAAAGAGGAATATGAAAATCGGGGATGAACGCCAAACTGACCTCGGCCCATCCGGCTTCAAAAAGTTTTGAAACAAAAAAAGCGCTCAGTTATGGTTTATATTGAGCGCTTTTAGAACAAAAACAACATAAGCCCCTGATCGTTTTCATTCGATCAAGGGCCATAAACCGCCTGGGTTATTCGCGCATCCGCAGTCAGGGCGCAGCGTGCCCCCCCGCTTGAGGCGGTGCCTCATGTTCAGCAAAATCAATCGGACCTCTGAACAGGCTCAGCCTGCTTCAGGGGTCCGAAGCTTTATTTGTAATCAAATCCTCGGAGCGTAAGCTCTTCCGCCCGGTGACAGGCGACGAAGTGGCCCGGCTCCGCCTCTTGATAGGCTGGAACTTCGTTGCAGCACTTTTCGCAGCAGTGGCTGCACCGTTCATGGAAGTAACACCCCGACGGCGGATTGGCGGGGTTAGGTATTTCTCCCTTCAAGGGGATGCGGTCGGTCTGTACTGTGGGATCGGGAATCGGCACAGCGGACAGCAGCGCCTCCGTATAGGGGTGAAGAGGCTTGGAGAATAGGGCGTCCGTTGGCGCGTATTCCACCATGCGTCCAAGATACATGACGCCCACTTTGTTGGAAATATGCTCTACAACGGAAAGATCATGGCTGATGAACAGGTACGTGAGATGAAACTCCTTCTGCAAGTCCTTCAGCAGATTGATCACCTGGGCCTGCACGGACACGTCCAGCGCTGAAACGGCCTCGTCGCAGAGGCGGTGTTCAAGAATTTCTGTAAGCGAGCGAACTGCGACGCACAAATGATTTCCGGAGCCTGAGGTTACAGCGCGGGATGACCACGAACGCAGCCACCGCGAAAGCGGCTTGGCCTTGGCAGGTTGCCGGGGAAATGCT
>JAFWQM010000135.1 GCA_017509065.1 Clostridia bacterium | reverse complement strand
CTGCCGCCCGGCCTCCGCTAAAAACAATCCACCGGATTGTTTTTCGAGCGCTTCGGCCCCAGTATTCCTGCGGTTTCGTTCCTTGTCTGGAACGATTTCTCATCCCGCATCTGAATTCACGACTCAATTGGGCGAGCAATAGCTGTAAGTAATCCAATATAGGGAACTGGGGCGAACAGCCCCGATGCAACCTCGTGTAACTGTTCATGATGCCGGAATATAACCACTCAGTACCATTGTATACAAAAATAGCTGCTCTTTTGGGTTGACAAGGCCCGAAATATCCCTTATACTGTTACCGAAATCTGAGGAGAAAGGAGGCCGCGGAAATGACCGGCATGAACCGTATCAATCGTATCCAGCTTGTTTTGCACGTGCAAGGGGCGAAGTCTGTCCTTTTTGACGCGCGTTTCTGCGCTTTTTTGCGGCCGCCTGTAGTCTGTTAGTTTTGCCTGAAAGCAAATGGTAACAGTTCATCCGGGTCATTGGCTGCAAATGCCAATGACTTTTTTATATGCATGATTCCCGAGGGAGTGATTCAAATGGAAAAGCGTTATCCGCACATGATGCGGAAGCTGATTCGAGACAACAAATGGTATTTTATTCTTGCGCTTGTATGCACGGTCTTTACCGTGGCGATAGAGTTCATCACGCCGGTGCTACTGGCTGAAACCCTGGATTATTATCTGCAGGGCAAGCCCAGCCGGATGCCGGAGTTTGTGAACGCCTGGATCGACGGGATCGGCGGGCCGGAGTTTATGGCCAGGAACCTGTGGATCGTGGGCCTTGCGCTGATCGGGCTGAATATTCTGAGCGGTGTTTTCGGCTTCACAAAAGGCCGTGCGCAGGCGTCAGCCGGTGAAAATGTGGCCCTGACGCTGCGGGAAAGCCTGTATTCCCATATTCAGAACCTGCCCTTCTCCTATCATGTGAAGGCCGAGACCGGCGACCTGGTGCAGCGCTGCACTTCCGATGTGGAAACGGTGCGAAGGTTCCTCTCCATGCAGCTGATGCAGGTGGTGAACGCGCTGCTCGCGATCACCGTGGCGCTGACGTACATGTTCCAGGAGAACGTAAAAATCACTCTGATCAGTATGATCATGATTCCGGGCCTCTTCCTGTTCGCCTGGCTGTTCTTCCGCTGGGTCATCAAGAACTTTCGCCTCTCCGACGAAGCGGAAGGAAAAATGAGCGCCGTCCTGCAGGAGAACCTGACCGGCGTGCGCGTGGTGCGCGCGTTCGGGCAGCAGGAATACGAGGTGGAGAAGTTTGAAAAGGTCTCCGCCGATTTCCGAAAGAAGAGCTTCAAACTCTGCAATCTGCTTGCTGTATACTGGGCCACCAGCGATTTCCTGTCCATGACTCAGTCCATGATGACGCTGCTTGCCTGCGTGTACTTCGCCATTCAGGGGGAAATCTCCGTGGGTGGGCTGATCATCTTCACGACCTACATCTGGAAGCTGCTCTGGCCCATCCGCCAGCTTGGCCGCATCCTGTCCGACGCGGGCAAGAGCAAGGTGGCCATGGACCGTATCCAGGAAATTCTGGGCGTGCCCGAGGAACCGGAAGAGCCCAACGCGAAAAAGCCGTCCCTCAAAGGCGACATCGTGTTCGACCACGTGAGCTTTGGCTATGACGAAAGCCGCGACGTGCTTTCCGACATGAGCTTTACCATCCCCGCCGGAAAGACCGTCGCTATTCTGGGCGCGACCGGTAGCGGCAAATCCACGGTGGTGCATCTGATCCAGCGGCTGTTCGACGTGAAGCGGGGCGAAATCCGTATCGGGGGCACGCCTGTCAACGAGATCGACCGGCGGTATCTCCGTTCCCGGGTGGGCCTTGTGCTGCAGGAACCGTTCCTGTATTCCAAGACACTCAAAGAAAACGTTGCCATCGCCCGCAAGAACGCCACGGATGAGGAAATCGACCGGGCGGTCATCGACGCTGCTGCGAAAGAATTCATCCTGGAAAGCGACAAGGGCTTCGACACCCTCGTGGGCGAGCGCGGCGTGACCCTGTCCGGCGGGCAGAAGCAGCGCGTGGCCATCGCCCGCACGCTGATGAAGGACAACGATATCCTGATCTTTGACGATTCCCTGTCCGCCGTGGACACGGAAACCGACGCCCAGATCCGCGCCGCCCTGAAAAAGCGCAGCAAAGACACCACCACCGTCATCATCAGCCACCGGATCGTGACCCTTTCCCAGGCTGACCTGATCCTGGTGATGGAAAACGGACGGGTGACGCAGCAGGGCACGCATGAAGAACTGATCCGCCAGAGCGGCCTGTACAGCAAAATCTTCAATATTCAGACCGCGCTGGAAGAAGAATTCAAAGCCGACAAGCAGGAAGGAGGCGAGACGGCTTATGCAGCAAATTGAGGAAAAGGATTACACACAGCGATTTTCCCTGAGCCTGTGGAAGAAGATTCTGCGTTACGCGAAGGAATATCATAAAGATCTGTACAAACTGATGGTGGTGATGGGCATCACCGCGGCCTGCGACGTGATTTTCCCGCTGATGACGACCTATGCCATTGACCATTTTATCCCCACGCTGGACCGTCCGGGCACCATGGAGGGCGTTCCCACGTTCGTGCTTATGTACGCGCTGGTGCTGATCGTGCAGGTGGCGAACATCTTCTATTTTCTGTACCTGGGCGGCAAAATTGAAGTTGGTGTATGCTACACCATCCGAAAGCAGGCTTTCCGCAAACTGCAGGAGCTGCCGTTTTCGTACTATGACCGGATGCCAGTGGGATACCTCATGAGCCGAATGACCAGCGATACCCAGCGTCTGGGCGAAACCATCGGCTGGTCGCTGCTCGACCTGGCCTGGGGCGCGGTGATGATCGTCGCCACCAGCGCGGCAATGTTCGCACACAATGTAAAACTCACGCTGATCGTGCTGCTGGTGGTGCCGCCGCTGGCGGTCGTCAGTTGGTGGTTCCAGCAGAAGATTCTGAAATCCTACCGCGCCGTGCGTAAAACCAACAGCCAGATCACCGGAGCGTTCAACGAAGGGATTATGGGCGCGAAGACGACCAAGACCCTCGTGCGCGAGGAGCAGAACATGGAGGAATTCACCGTCCTGACCGGGGACATGAAGAAATCTTCCGTTCGCGCCGCGTCCCTGTCCGCCGTGTACCTTCCCATCGTGGTAGCGCTGGGCTCCCTTGCCACCGCCTACGCCCTGTGGAAGGGCGGGCATGAGGTGCTCATCGGCGGCATGACCCTTGGCGTGCTGCAGCTGTTCGTCAACTACACTGTGCAGTTCTTTGAGCCCATCCGCAACATCGCCGGTGTATTCGCTGAAATGCAGTCTGCCCAGGCTGCCGCGGAGCGCGTGCTGACCCTGCTGGAAACGGAACCGGACATCGTGGATACCCCTGAAGTGGAAAAAGTGTTTGGTGACAACTTCCACCCGAAGAAGGAAAACTGGCCCGCCCTGCGCGGCGACGTGGAATTCTGCCACGTGGATTTCCAGTACAAGGAGGGTGAGAAAGTCCTTTCCGACTTCAACCTCAAAATCAAAGCGGGGGAGACCATCGCTCTGGTTGGGCCGACCGGCGCTGGCAAGTCCACCGTGGTGAACCTGATCTGCCGCTTCTATGAGCCAACTGCGGGCGAAATCAAGATCGACGGCGTGAACTACAAGGAAAGAAGCCAGCTCTGGCTGCAAAGCAATCTGGGCTACGTGCTCCAGGAACCGCGGCTCTTCTCCGGTACTGTGCGGGACAACATCCGCTATGCCAGGCTGAACGCTTCCGATGAAGAAATCGAGGAAGCCGCCCGAATGGTGAACGCCGAACCGTTCATCCTCAAAATGGATAAGGGCTATGACGCCGACGTGGGCGAGGGCGGCAGCCGCCTGTCCACCGGCGAAAAGCAGCTCATTTCCTTTGCCCGGGCCATCCTGGCCAATCCGCGGATCTTCGTGCTGGACGAAGCCACTTCCTCCGTGGACACGGAAACCGAGCAAATCATCCAGAACGCCATTGCCAAGGTTCTTTCCGGACGCACGTCCTTCATCATCGCCCACCGCCTGTCCACCGTCCGCACCGCTGACCGCATCCTGGTCATCGACGACGGGAAGATCAAGGAAATGGGCACCCACCAGGAACTGCTGCGGAAGAAAGGCGCGTACTACAACCTGTACACCAACCAGTTCCAGGAGGAACAGGCCATGGAAATTCTCGGAAAACAAGAGGGAAGGTAAAACTTCGGTTTTACCTTCCCTCTGTGCTTTTTGAAGTGTTCGGGACAGAACCCCTCCAAAAAAGCCATAAAGAAAACAAACACTGTGGGTTGCTTCTAACAGCAAAGTTTTTTTCCTTTTATAGCCTTTCTCTGAGGGGGCCTGGGGGAACCGCTCTTTGGGCAACAAAGAGCGGTTCCCCCAGAAATGCTTAATCGATAATTATTCCTTCACAGTGCCGTCGGGATTGAAGAGCGGCAGTTTTTCCAGGTAAATGATGTCGTCCCGGGTGGTGGCGTTTCCCTCGGCCAGAATGGCCATGCGGCCCACGACCTGGCCGCCTGCCTGCTTCACCAGCTCTTCCACGGCGCGCAGGGATTCGCCGGTTGAAATCACGTCATCCACGATCAGCACACGCTTGCCCTGCATGAAGTCCACGTCGTCCTGATCGATGCACAGCATTTGTTCTTTGGCCGTGGTGATGGAGTTGACCTTGACCGTGAACACGTTGCGCATATACAGCTTAGGGGACTTGCGGGCCAGCAGGTAGCGGTTGGTGCCTGCCTGCCGCGCCATTTCATAAGCGAGCGGAATGCCCTTGGATTCAGCGGTGATCAGCACGTCGTATTCCGGCGCTTTTTTCAGCAGTTCCCGTGCGCAGGCCACGGTCAGTTCCACGTCGCCGAAGATCACGAACGCGCCGATGTACAGATCATCGGTCACTTTGCACAGCGGCAAGTCGCGCGTCAGCCCGGCGACGCGCATCGGATAACTCATGCCCATATGGAAAACCTTCCCTCATTTCTGGATTGGTAACAAATTGTTACTGCTTATTTTACCAGTATCAACGTCCCTTTGTCAATTGCTTTGAAATCAAATATCAGTGAAATGACGTATTTGGTGTTGCCATTCAGGAATCGAGTTTAGTTACAGGAGGTTGCGCTGGGGCTGTTCGCCCCAGTTCCACAGCCTCAAACGGCGCAACTCGCCTTCATGGCGAGATTGCTTGTTTCGGCTGATCTCACCGCCGATGAGATTCCCGCCACAGGCGGTCATCGGCGGTTCGTCCCCAACCAGGGGCCTGAGGTCCCGGGACCCGCGATAGCGGATGTAACTTGACTTGGAAAGCGTAATATGTTCCCGCTGTTGATTAAGAGTGAATGGAATGCTTTCGACATTGTGCTTCTGGCCCGGCGGCGAAGCCGCCATCCCGGACGCTTTGCGTCCGGGGAAAGCCTGGGAAGAATCCCCAGGGGAAAGCAAGGGTTATCGTTCATAAGGAACTAATCCTTGGGGAGACCGCGTAGTCGATGTGGCTACGCGGTTTTCCTTTGTTTTTGGGGCGCTTCCAGGGTGACCGGCTCGGTCAG
>JAFWQM010000134.1 GCA_017509065.1 Clostridia bacterium | reverse complement strand
CTGCCCACCCTGATCATCGCCAAGTTCGCCGCGCTGATTTTCGGCCTGGGCACCTTCGCGGGCACCATGGCCATCATCGTGTTCACCTTCGGCGTGGTAGCCAAGATGATGTACGAATCCATCGAAACCATCGACATGGGCGCGTTCGAGGCCACGGAGAGCTTCGGGGCCAACAAGTTCCAGTCCTTCTGGAGCGCCTGCATCCCGCAGATTCTGCCCACGTACCTGTCCTACTGCCTGTACAGCCTGGAAATGAATATCCGCGCCGCGGCCATCCTGGGCTACGTAGGCGCGGGCGGCCTGGGCATTCTGATCAACGAATTCATCGGCTGGCGCGATTACGAAAGCCTGGGCGCGGTGCTGCTGGCGCTGTTCGTGGTGGTCTTTATCATCGAAAACACCAGCCAGTACCTGCGCAAGAAGCTGAGCTAAGGAGGGGGAGCAACATGGCAAAAGCGAAACAAACCTTGAATCCGGACCGCCCCCTCACCATCGAGGAAGCCTACGCTTCCAGGCCTCGGCTATGGTGGCTGTATACTTTGATCGTGCTGATCGTGGCGGCGCTGCTGGGCTGGAGCGGCACCTCCATCACCTATAAGGGCCTGGCAACGAAGGGCATCACCATCGCCCAAGGCATCGGCAACGGCCTGATCCATCCCGATACCAACCTGCTGTTCAATCTGACCCCCGAAGGCGTTCCCTACCAGCTGCTGCAAACCGTGGCCATCGCCGTGCTGGGCACCATCATCGGCGGCATCCTGGCCATTCCCTTCAGCTTCCTGGCCTGCGACAAGATCGTGCCCAAGTGGGTGGCCGTGATCTTCCGGGCGGTCATCCTGGGCATCCGCACCATTCCCAGCCTGGTCTGGGCGCTAGTGTGGATTCGCGTGACCGGGCCTAACGCCTTCTGCGGCGTGGTCACGGAGTCCGTGTGTTCCATCGGCATGATCTGCAAAATGTATATCAACGCCATCGAGGACATCGACACGAGGATCCTGGAAAGCCTGGACGCCGCCGGGTGCAACGGCTTTCAGAAAATCCGCTACGGCATCCTGCCCCAGATCATTCCCAATTTCATTTCCACCGTGATTTACCGCTTCGACATTAACGTGAAAGACGCCACAACACTGGGCATCGTCGGCGCGGGCGGCATCGGCGCGGCGCTGATCCAGTGCATGAATTCCAGCCGGTGGAGCATGGTGGGCGCGTATCTGTGCGGCATGGTGGTGCTGATGATTTTGATCGAGATCTTCTCCACCAAAATTCGTTCCAAGCTGGCGCGGGGATGAACATGAACACGAAGCTGACGGTTTATTATACCTCCGATACCCACGGATACTTGTATCCGACCCATTTCAGAGACCTGCAGCCCCATCCAATGGGGCTGCTTTCCATGCGCTTTCCCAAGGATGAAAACACGCTGATCATCGACGGCGGCGACACCATCCAGGGTTCGCCCCTGACCTATTACTGCCATATCAGCGGCGTCGATTCTCCCGTGGCGCAGGCGCTGAACGACCGGGGCTGCGATTATATCACCCTGGGGAATCACGATTTCAATTACGGCCCGGAAAACCTGAGCCGCTATCTGCATTCCCTCCACGCAAAATGCCTGTGCGCCAACGTGCGGGACGCGGAGGGCCGCCTGCCCATGCTGCCCGGCACGGTGCATGTGCTGGGGAACGGCCTGCGGGTGGGGTTGGTTGGCATCGTGACGGACTGGGTGAACCGCTGGGAAAAGAAGGAAAACTTAGTCGGACTGACGGTCTCCGATCCCCTGGAAGCGGCCCGGCAGGCGGTGGCCGCTCTGCCGCCCCACGACGTGCTGATCGGCATTTATCACGGCGGCATCGAAAAGGATTTATCCACGGGCCGCAGTCTGTCCGACACCGATGAAAACATTGCCTGCCGCCTATGCGAAGAACTGCCCTTCGACTTGCTGCTGACGGGCCATCAGCACATCGCTCTGGCGGAAGGAAGCTGGCGCGGCACGCACATCGTGCAAACGCCCTGCAACGCAGAGCAGTATGTGAAAGTCACGATGGACGAAGCTGGGCATTTCCATTCCGAATTGTGCGCCGTACCGAATCACGCGGAACTGACAGAGGATGAACAAAAGCTGCTGCATGAGCTGAACGCCTGGCTGGATCATCCGGTGGGCCATCTTTCCCGCCCCATCTGGCCGGAAGATCATCTGAGCATGGCGTTGAACGGCACGCCCATCGCTGATTTCTTCAACATGGTGCAGCTGGAAGCCAGCGGGGCGGACGTGAGCTGCGCCGCCCTGGCCAACTCCGTGCGCGGCTTTGACAGCAGCGTGACCGTGCGGGACGTGGTGGCCAGCTATGTGTACAGCAACACCCTCAAGGTACTGGAGGTAACCGGTGATATCCTGCGAAGGGCCTTGGAGCAGTGCGCCAGTTATTTTGAGGTGGACGGGCAGAAACAGGTGCATATTTCTCCGCATTTCCTGGAACCCAAAGAAGCGCATTACAATTTTGATTATTTTGCGGGCATTAACTATGCCTTCGATCTGAACCGCCCCGTGGGGAGCCGGGTCGTGGAACTGAAACGGAACGGCACGGACATTCGACCTGACGAACCCCTGTCCCTGTGCATGTGCGATTACCGTGCCACCGGCGCTGGGGATTTTGATTTCTACCGCTCCTGCCCCTGCCTGAAAGAGATTCAGACCGACGTGAGCGAACTGATCCTGAATTATCTGCGCGCCCATCCGCTGGTGGATATTCCGGAGGATCGCGCTTTTCATGTCATCCTGTAACCTTGACCGAAGCAAAATACACACACAGATTCCTCGACTGCGTTCGGGGTGACAAACGCCCTGCCGCCGATTTTTCTCACGGTTTCCGGCAGTTTTATCAAACAGAATGTGTCAGCAGTGGAGGACAGGCATGACGGCACAGCAGGTATTGACGGCGCTCTCAGCGATCCGCGCGCCGCAGACACAGGATGAATACGACCTCCACGGGCTGGTGGCCGACGCGCTGCAGCGGGCGGACATTGAATTCCGCCATGAAGCGCCGCTGGCTCCACGGTGCAGGATCGACTTTCTGTGCGGGACGGTGGGTATCGAGATCAAGCGCGGCAGGCCGGACGTGAGCACCGTCAGCAAACAGCTTAAGCGCTACGCGGATACGGGCAAGCTGAGCGCTATCATTCTGCTGTCGGAAAAGACCGCGCCCAGTCTGCCGGGGTTCGTGTCAGGGATTCCCGTCTATCCCGTCAGCCTGCAAAAGCTGTGGGGGATCGCCATTGGGGTAGGGGAGGAAGAAAAAACATCTTCTGAACACGCAATGGGGAAAGCCACTTCCTCTGTACTGCCGCTTGAAACCCGGATCGATAGAACAGACAGCGGAAGGAAGACCTGCGAACCAACAAATAACAACGAAACAAACGCTGTCATCCCGACCGAAGCGGAGCGAGAGCGAAGCGGAGCGGAGGGACCTGAAAGTGAATCCTCTGGCCAGCAAATAGATTCCTCGACTACGTTCCGCTCCCGCTCCACTCCGCTCGGAATGACATATGCTTCTGCTCAGGAAGAACAGCAGGCAAGCCGCTCTCAGCCGATTCCAAACACCGAAAAACCATTTCCAGAGAATACACTGGAAGACCGCATCCTGCGCGATCTGTCCAACGAGGACATCCCACCCTTCCTGCGGGATGGTGAACCAGCGAGCTACTACTACGGCACTCTCTCCTACAATGCCCGCCGCAAGTGCTGGACCATCAAGGGCGACCCCGCCGTGACCGAGCTGGCCAAGCGGCTGTTCCCCGGCAGCGACGCGAAGCGCGGCGAAGCGCGGTTCACGGCGCACCGGCGCATCATCGGGGACGTGAACTGGCTCATGCTGCGGTATCCCCTGCAGGTGGCGGAGCGGGATAAAGAACGCTGGAAGCAGGCATTGAACCAGGCGCGGGACTACTACCGCGAGCGGGAACGGGCAAAAATCCTGACGATGGCTCCCCAGCCCTCACCGGCTGTATTCAATGGGGAGCTTCGCCCCTTCCAGCAGCAGGGCCTGAACTGGCTGCTGCTGACGCCAAGAGCATTATTGGCGGATGAAATGGGCCTTGGCAAGACGGTGCAGGCCCTGGCCTGCGCAGCCATGGAGGGCATCTTTCCTCTGCTCATCGTGCCACCACCTCACCTGGCTCGGAACTGGCTGGCGGAAACAAAGCGCTTTCTGCGAATAGAGGGAAAAGAACCCCGCGTCCATATCATCAAAGGCCTGACACCTTACCCCCTGCCGGAGGCGGATGTATATATTCTGCATTATCTGCTCTTGCGGGGCTGGAAAAAAGCCCTGCCGGACATGGATTTCCATACCGTGATCTTTGACGAGGTGCAGGAGCTTCGGCGCACGGGCACGGAAAAATACAGCGCGGCCAGCCTGCTTTCCGAAAGCTGTCAGCGGGTGATGGGCCTGTCCGGCACGCCCATTTACAATTACGGCAGCGAGATCTGGAACGTCATCAACATCCTGGATTTCCATTTTTTAGGTGACTGGGAGACCTTCACCCGAGAATGGTGCTCCGGCTACGGCAACCGCATCGTATCCAGGCCGGAACTGCTGGGCGACCATCTGCGGCGGGAAGGGCTGATGCTGCGCCGTACAAAACAGGAGGTTTTGCCCGAGCTGCCCGAAAAGCGACGGCTGGTGCAGGAGATCGACGCGGACGACGCGCTGTACGTGCGGCTCATGGCCCCGGTTTGGGAAAAGCTTTACCGCTGGCGGCAGGATCAGGCGCTTTCCGCCTCTGCCCGCGCCTTGCTGGAGGACCAGATTTCTCAGGAAGCGCGGCAGGCGACGGGCCTGGCGAAGGCTCCCTATGTGTGCCAGTTCGTCAAAGCGCTGGTAAACGCGGGGGAGAGGGTGCTTTTATTCGCCCACCACCACGCGGTCATGGACATTTACAAAAAGGAATTAAAACAGGAGCGCCCCGCGTTCATCACGGGCCGGGAGTCCGCCGCGCAGAAGGAAGACGCGGTGGATAGGTTCATGCTTGGAAAAACCGATCTGTGCGTGATTTCCCTCCGAGCAGCCAGCGGCCTCAATTTGCAGCGGGCCACCTGCGTGGTGTTCGGCGAGCTGGACTGGAGCCCCGCCGTGCATTCCCAGGCCGAGGACAGGGCGCACCGTATCGGGCAGAAGGATTCCCTGCTGTGCTATTACCTCGTTTCTCCCGGCGGCAGCGACCAGGACATGCAGGAAGCGCTGGGTCTCAAGGTGAGCCAGTTCCAATTGCTCATGGGCGACGCCGCCGAAACCCAGGAGCATACTCAGGCGCAGGCAAACTACGCCCGGCAGCACGTGGAAAAGCTGATCCTGAAAATGAAGCAATAGTCGAATCCGTGCAGATAATGACATTCGGAGGTGTCCTTTCTCTAATCCCTTATCCCTATTCCCTGAAAATGCCCTTAGCGCATCAGCTGATCATTTTCGCATGAAAAAACGGGTGACTTTTGCGGCATGATGTGTTATAATTTGCTGGCAATCAATTTCATTTTCCAAAGGAGGTAACTCATGAAGAAATTTCTTTCTCTCCTGCTGACGCTGATCCTGGCGCTCTCCTGCGCGTCCGGTCTGGCGGAAGCGCTCCCCGCGGAAGCCGGCGCCCTGCCCCAGGTCGGGGACGTGGTAAACGGCTTTGAAGTAAAGGAAATCCGTGAATTCCCGCTGGTCGGCGCGGATCTGGTGCTGTTTGAGCATCAGAAAACCGGCGGCAAGATGCTCTGGATGGCGAACGAGGACACCAACCGCACCTTCCAGATTTCCTTCCCCACTCGTCCGCTGGACGATACCGGCCTGCCGCACGTGTTCGAGCACGCGACGCTGTTCGGTTCGGATAAGTATCCGTCCACGTCGCTGTTCTTCAACCTGGCGTATCAGACCTACAACACCTACCTGAACGCCAACACCCAGGACGCCTGCACCAACTATCCGATGGCTTCCCTGTCGGAAGCGCAGCTGCTGAAGCTGGCGGACTACTATGTGGACTCCTGCTTCCATCCCCTCATCATGCACGATGAAGGCATATTCAAAACCCAAGCCTGGCATTACGACCTGCCCGATATGGACAGCGAGCTGACCTATGAAGGCGTCGTCTATTCCGAGATGCAGGGCGCGATGACGCTTGATCGCGCCGCACTGCTCAACGCCAATGGACTCACCTTCCCCGGCTCCGCCCTTACCTTCAACCAGGGCGGCACCCCCGAAGTGATTCCGGAGATGACCTGGGAGAGCGTGAAGGCGTTCCACGACCTGTACTATCATCCCTCCAACTGCTTCGCCATCCTCTACGGCCAGATCGAGGATTACGCCGCGTTCCTGGCGCTGCTGGACGGCGCATTCTCCGAATACGAAAAAAAGGAGTTCACCTTTGAGGACAAGGGCTATGCCGCCATCACCGAGCCCGCGGTGGGCACGTTCGCCTTCCCCATGGCGGAGGGCACCGACGTGACCAATCAGAGCGTCATCATCTATTATATCCTCTGCCCCGGCATGAAGGGCGACGTGGAGCAGGAAAACCTGATCGACCACACCTGCTCCCTGCTGAACGAAAGCGGCTCCGTGCTGAGCCAGAGCTTCAAGAAAGCCTTCCCCGCCGGAACACTGTCCTGCGGCCGCGAGTTGGCTGGGCCGGACGACGCGATCATTTTTGAAGCGATCGGCATGAACGAGAACGACGCCGAGCAGTTCAAGGCCATCGTGGATGAAGCGCTCAAGGACGTGGCCCAGAATGGCTTTGCCCAGGATATGGTGGACGCCGCCATGGCAAGCCTGAGCATTTCCACCAAGCTGGCCCCCGAAAACGGCACCCCCGCCGAGGGCGTGGTCAACAGCATGGCATACTACTACGCCGTCAGCGGCGATCCCTTCAAATACGTGAACCAGGTCGATGCGCTGTCCAGAATCGGCGAGGAAAACCAGCAGGGACTGCTGAAGGACGCCGCCGGAAAGTGGCTGGCTGACGCCTCCCTCTACACCCTCACCACCACCTATCCCGCCCCCGGCGAGAAGGAAAAGGCGGACGCCGCGCTGAAAGAAAAGCTGGCGGGCATCAAGGCTTCCATGACCGAGGATGAGCTCAAGGCGATCATTGAGGAAACCAACGCCGCGCCCAAGGACGAGGACACCTCCGAGCTGATGGCGCAGCTCAAGGCCGTCACCGTGGAGAGCCTGCCCGAGGAAATCAGGGAATACACCGTCAGTGACTTTACCGACGATAACGGCATCCGCCATATTGAAGTCCCCGCCGGTGTTGACGGCATCGGCCACCCCTATCTCCTGCTGGATGCCGCCGCCCTGCCCCAGGAGGACATTCACTGGATGCGGCTTTACACCCGCATGCTGGGCCAGCTGGATACCGATCGGTACACCAAGGAAGAACTGGACGTGCTCATCACCCGCTATCTGAGCCAAAAAACGATCGGCGTTGACGTCGGCGATAGGGGGGACAGCATCCATCCTTATGTGATAGCCGAATGGTATGCCCTGGATGACGATCTCGCGGCGGGCTACGACCTGATGGAAGAACTGCTCTTCCACACCCGCTTCGATGACACCCAGAAGCTGATCGAGCAGGTAGATGCGCAGAAGACCTCCGTGCGCGCTTCTATCAACGGCAGTCCTTATAATGTCATGATTTACCGCGGCATGGCGGACAGCTCTCCCTTCTACCGCTATTATAGCTACATGAACTACCTGGATTACTACGCCTTCCTGGATGACCTGGAAATGATGCTGAACGAGAACCCCGAAGAAGTGACGAAGCGCTTTGAAGCCCTTCAGTCCTTCTTCCACAACAATGCAGGCGCCGTCGCGGCGTTCGCGGGCAACGAGCAGAGCATCGAACTGAACCGTCCCCTGGCTGACGCCTTCATGGCGAATTTGGATCATGTGGAGCGGGAGCCCGTAGAATATGACCTGCCTGTCGGCGCTCAGCGGGAAGCCCTGATTGTCGATGGCAACATCCAGTACAACCATGTGATCGCCACGGCCGATGATATGGGCCTGACCGATTACGACGCGGGTCTCGCCGCCATCACGCAGCTGGTGACTGACCAGGTGCTTATGCCCCTCCTGCGCGACCAGATGGGCGTATATACGCCGGTAAACGAAATGATCGAGAAAAACGGCGCCATGTACCTGCTTTCTTACCGCGACCCCAACGTGAAGGAAACCTTTGATGTATACGCCTCCCTGGCGGACATCATTGCTGAAATGGACGTGGATCAGGATACTCTGGACGGCTACATCATGAGCGCTTATTCCGAACTGGCCAAGCCCGCCGGGGAACTGAAAGGCGCAATCTCTGCCATTGAAGACACGGTGAACGAGGGGAAGCTGGATCGGAACCTGGATTACATGCGCCAGCTCAAGGCTGTCACGCCCGATACCGTGAAAGCCGCCGCGGAGCTTTACCGGAAAGCCTGGGAATACGGCGTGCACTCCACCGCGGGCAGCGCTGCCGCCATCAACGCGAACGCCGACCTGTACGACGCGATCATGAACCCCTTCAATGCCCAGGATACTTCCGCCGTGGAATTCACCGATGCGGCCGAGGGCAGCGAATACTACGAGGCCGTGCGCTTCGCCTTTGAAAACGGCCTGATGGCCCCCAAAGCGGACGACGCCTTCGGCACGGACGATCCCGCCACAGCAGGCGACTTCTACGGGGCGATCTATGTGCTGATCGGCGGCACGCCGAACGCCGTGGATGAAGCCATGGCTACGCTTTCCCAGTACGGTCTTGTGCCGGATGGCGTGGAAGCCGGCACCGAGCTGACCCAGGCGGATAACGCTGCGCTCTTCGGCGCCGTCACTGCCGCACTCGGCGCGCCGTGGGCCCCTGAAGTGGAAGCGGGAATGGAAGAACAGACCCTCACCCGCGGCCAGATGGCCCAGATGCTGGAAGCGTTCCTGGATACGCTGCAGTAATTAAGAAGCCTTAAGGATCAATGGGGCTGCCTCCAAATCGGGGCAGCCCCGACTTTTTACCGTTTTTTTTTTTTGCGCATTCATCCAATGGTTCCGCAGGGCGGCTGTACGCTGCAACGACGGCAAAGCATCCGTTTTTTTGCTTGACAGAACACGGGAAAACAGGTATAATGAGCAGGCAATTCGGAAGAATTGGCATGCCGGCGTGATGGAATTGGCAGACGTGACGGACTCAAAATCCGTTGAGCTAATCACTCGTGTGGGTTCGAGTCCCACCGCCGGCACTGAAAAGGGAGCGCAGGATGAACGGCTCCCTTTTATTATGCCGATCAGCGGCCTGAAAGACCGCTCAATCCGCGCCTTTGTCTCCGCCAAAATCGGGATGCAGTGACAGTATAAAAATGCAAAAAAAGAACCAAACATTATTCAAAAAAGGCACAAATCACTCTTTACTGTTTGAGAGGAATATGCTAAAATTGGGTACAGAAAAGGCGTTTTTCGCCGCATAAAACGAAAGGAAGGAACCTGATCATGAAGAAACTGTTGGCCCTCGTTCTGGCTGTGCTGATGGTATGCAGCGCTGTGTCCGCTTTGGCGGAAATCAAGGTTGGCATCGTAAACAATCCCCCCTCTGAATCCGGCTACCGCGAAGCCAATGTAAAGGACTTCGAAACCGTATTCACCGCTGAGAACGGCTACGAAGCCAAGACCTACTATTCCATCAAGAACGACGAACAGCTGGCTGCCGCTCAGGGCTTCATCACCGACGGCGTGGACTACCTGCTGATCTCCGCCGCTGAGACCACCGGCTGGGACGAAGTGCTCAAGGCCGCCAAGGAAGCCGGCATCCGCGTGTTCCTGTTCGACCGTATGATCGACTGCGACAAGGACCTGTTTGAAGCCGCCGTGGTTTCCAACATGGCCGCCGAAGGCGACACCGCTGTGGAATGGCTGCTGAGCCTGGCTCTGCCTGAATATAACGTGATCCACATCCAGGGCGCTATGGGCAGCGACGCCCAGCTGGGCCGCACCGGCGCTTTGGACGCTCAGTTTGCCGCTGGCGCGATGAAGAAAATCGTGCAGCAGACCGCTACCTGGGACGAAGCTGAAGCCAAGAAGATCGTGGAATCCGTCATCAACTCCGGCGAAGACTTCAACGTGATCTACGCTGAGAACGACGGCATGGCCCGCGGCGCTGTCGCGGCTCTGGACGAAGCCGGCATCACCCATGGTGTTGAAGGCAAGGTCGTTGTGATGGGCTTCGACTGCAACAAGTGGGCCCTGCGCGAACTGCTGGCCGGCAACTGGAACTACGATGGACAGTGCAGCCCCTTCCAGGCCGCTGTCATTGACCAGATGATCAAGACCCTCGAAGCCGGCGGCGCCATCGAAGGCCTGAACGAACTCAAGCAGATCATCTCCGTGGAAAAGGGCTTTGACGCCCGCACCATCACCGAAGAAGACATTGCCACCTATGGTCTGGGCGAATAATCCGAATCGGTAAAGAATCACCTTTTGCGCGGTGTGGAAGGAGTGGAAACATTCCGCGGTCCACACCGCGCTTTTCTCATGAATGCGTTATTTTGCCATAAAGAATTACAGGAAGCCTTCCTGACAAGGAGGATGAACGGATGGAGAGCGGAATCGTTTTATCCATGCGGAAAATTGATAAGGTCTTTCCTGGCGTGCGCGCGCTGCAGAATGTGGATTTTACCCTGCGAAAGGGAGAGATCCATGCGCTGATGGGCGAAAACGGCGCGGGAAAATCCACGCTGATCAAAGTGCTGACCGGCGTTTATCCCAAGGACGGCGGTGAAATCTATATCGACGGCGTGAAGGACGCCATCCACATCCGTTCGCCCCAGGAAGCGCAAAGCTACGGCATCAGCACGGTGTATCAGGAAATTACCCTGTGCCCCAACCTGACGGTAGCGGAAAACATGTACATCGGCAGAGGCAAGGGCGTTACCGTAAAATGGAAGGAAATGGAGGAAAAAGCCGGTAAGCTGCTGGACAGCCTGGGCATTCCCGCCCGGCCCAAACAGCAGCTGGGCAGCTGTTCTCTGGCCGTACAGCAGATGGTCGCCATCGCCCGCGCGGTGGACATCGACTGCAAGGTGCTGATTCTGGACGAGCCCACCTCTTCCCTGGATGACAAGGAAGTGGCCATGCTGTTCCGCCTCATGCGGGATCTGAAAGCCCGGGGCGTCGGCATCATTTTCGTCACCCACTTCCTGGAGCAGGTTTACGAGGTCAGCGACCGCATCACCGTGCTGCGCAACGGCGAGCTGGTGGGCGAATACGAAGTGGAAAAGCTGCCCCAGGTGGAGCTGGTTGCCAAGATGATGGGCAAAGAGCTGGAAGGGCTGAACGTGATCAAGAAGAGCCGCGCCAGCCAGGACGATAAAAAAGAAACGCTTTATCATGCGCACCATCTTTCCAGCACTGCCAGCCGGCCTTTCGATTTTCATATTTCCAAAGGCGAGGTCAACGGTTTTACCGGCCTGCTCGGTTCCGGCCGCAGCGAGAGCGTGCGCGCGATTTTCGGGGCCGACCGCGTCACCGGCGGCGAGGTTCAGGTCGATGGCAAGCCGGTAAAAATCTCCAAGCCCTTTGACGCGATGAAAAACGGCATCGGGTATCTGCCAGAGGACCGGAAGCGGGACGGCATCATCGCCGACCTGTCGGTGCGTGATAACATCATCCTGGCCCTTCAGGTGATGAAGGGCTTCTTCCATCCCTTCTCCAGGGCGGAGGCGGAAGCGTTCGCGGATGAGTATATCAAGGCGCTGGAAATCAAAACAGCCTCTTCCGATACGCCCATCAAATCCCTGTCCGGCGGCAACCAGCAGAAGGTGATCCTTGCCCGCTGGCTGCTCACCCATCCGCAGTATCTGATCCTGGATGAGCCGACCCGCGGCATCGACGTGGGTACCAAGACGGAGATTCAGCGCCTGGTGCTGAAGCTGGCGGAGGAGGGCATGAGCGTGACCTTCATTTCCTCGGAAATCGAAGAAATGCTGCGCACCTGCTCCCGCCTGATCGTGATGCGCGACAGGAACATCGTTGGCGAACTGACGGGGGACGAACTGACGCAGGATCACGTCATGTATACCATCGCGGGAGGAGGCAATTGATATGGCAAACAAAAACAGAAGAAAAGCGGGGAGCGGTTTCTCCCAGCTGCTGATGCCGCTGCTTGCCCTCCTGGTGCTGGCGGTGTTCAACCTGATCCGCGACCCCAGCTTCTTTTCGGTGGAGCTGGCGGCCAACAATAACGGCGACCCCGTGCTGCGCGGCAACCTGATCGCCATCCTGAACGGCGCGTCCGAGCTGGTGATCCTGGCCATGGGCATGACGCTGGTCACCGCCGCTTCCGGCGGACAGGATATTTCCGTCGGTGCGCTGGCAGCCATCGCGGGCAGCATGTTCGTGAAGGTGCTTCGCGCTGGCGCGGGCATCACGCCGCTGACCGTGATCCTGGGCTTCCTCGCCTGCGTGGCTGTAGCGATGTGCTTCGGCGCGTTTAACGGCACGCTCGTGTCCGTGTTCCACATCCAGCCGATGATCGCGACGCTGATCCTTTACACCTGCGGCCGCTCCATCGCCTATTGGATCAACGGCGGCGCGACCCCCACGGTGGAAAGCCCCATCATCTCCGCCATCGGCAGCTTTATTCCCGGCGTGCCGGTGCCAACGCCCATCCTGATTGTCATCTTTATGGGCATCCTGTTCGCGCTCGTTTTCCGCTTCACCAACCTGAGCCTCTATACCCAGACCGTGGGCATCAACCAGGGCGCTGCCCGGCTGAACGGCATCAACGCCGTGGGCATGAAGCTACTGGCGTTCGTCATCCTGGGCGTCTGCTGCGCCGTGTCCGGCGTGATCGGCGTGAGCCGCCTGAGCCTGATCAACCATGAAACCCTGCTGCTGGACATTGAGATGGACGCCATTCTGGCGGTCGCCATCGGCGGCAACTCCCTGGGCGGCGGTAAGTTCCGCATGCTCGGTTCCGTCCTGGGCGCTTACGCCATTCAGGCGCTCACCATCACCCTGTACGCCATGAAGGTGCCCTCCACCAACATTAAGGCTTACAAGGCGATCGTGATCATCATGATCGTAGCCGTGGGTTCGCCTGTGGTCAAACAGGCGTTCAGCAAGCTGTGGAGCCGAATTGCCGGCAAATCTTTCAAAGCGGGAAAGGAGATGGCAGCATGAGCAACTCGCCTGACTTGCAGCGCAAAGCCCGCCGCAGGGAGCCTCTGACGGACACCCAGTTGCTGCTCACCATTACCATCTGCATCTTCTTTGTCATGTACGGCCTGGCAATGCTCATCTGGGGCGGCGGCTTCCTGCGTCCGCAGAAGATATTTGACCTGCTGAACGACAACGCGGCCCTGCTCATCGTGGCCTGCGGCCTGACGATCGTGATGATCAGCGGCGGCATCGACATTTCCGTGGGCGGCGTGACCGCCCTGGTGGTCATGACCTGCGTGGTGCATCTGAACGGCGGCGGCAATATCTTCACTGCCATCCTGATTGCCCTGGGCATCGGCCTCGCGTTCGGCCTGGTGATGGGCTATCTGATCGCATATCTGGAGATTCAGCCCTTCATCATCTCCCTGGCCGGCATGTTCTTTGCCCGCGGCATGACCACGATCGTCAGTGTGGAGCCGCAGAAGGTGGCGCACGAGGGCTTCAAGCAGCTGATGAACACCAAGATCGAAATACCCTGGCTGGGGTACACTGCAAAGAACGGCAATCTGATTCCGGCCCGCATGGAGATCGGCGTGGTCGTCGCGCTGGTCATCGTGATCGCGGTCTTCATCATGCTGCGTAAAACGAAGCTGGGCCGAAACTTCTACGCCCTGGGCGGCAACAGCCAGAGCGCATTGATGTTGGGCGTCAACGTGCGCCGTACCCGTTTTATCGCCCACGTCATCAGCGGCTTGCTGGCGGGCATCGCGGGCTTCGTGTTCATGATGCATACAGGCGCCGGCAATGCGACCAACGCTGCAGGCGCTGAAATGAACGCCATCGCCTCCTCCATTATCGGCGGAACGCTGCTGACGGGCGGCGTGGGTAACGTGATCGGCACTTTCTTCGGCGTGCTGACCCTGACGACGATCAAATCCATCGTGGTCACTTCCGGCCTGCGTGATCCCTGGTGGCAGAGCATCACGACCGGCGCTATGCTGTGCTTCTTCATCCTGCTGCAAAGCATCGTGCTGTCCGGACGCGGAAAGAAAACCAGCCTCCCCACTCTGCTGAAAAAGAAAAAGTAATTCACTGGTTTTGCTGATTAAAAAACGGCGTATCCGGGCAGCATCGGATATGCCGTTTCTTCTGGGTTTATAAAGTTGGAATTAATCTGTTCAATCGCTTGCCTTATCAGTTGTTTTCCGCGACTTGGCCGCCAGACTATCCGGAAGCTTTGCAGTTTTCAAGCGCCTTCTTCCCTCGGGGTGTGACAAGCTTGATCCATTTGAAGCGGACAGATTCATCCTCATCGCTAATTAGGGTCCACTCCGTATTTATGAGCACCACCATGAACACCTCTTCCATGGATTTTATCTCGTTGCTTGCTCTTTCATGCTTTTGTATAGCTTCGCTGCAATGAAAACAACGATCGCAGTCCATAAAGCGGCCCAGACCTCCACCGACCATAACGGGACCGCGCCGCGTTGATACAAAGCGGGGAAGGTATCCATCGCCATATGCAGCAGAATGGCCAGCGGCAGGAAGACCTTCTTTTCGTTTTTCACGCCATAAAACACAATGACCGTAAGGCCGATATGCAGCAGCATTGCCAACAGCCGTTCTATGACGTTCATCGCCATCAATGCGTAATCGAACGCAGCGGCGGCCTGAACGGACGGAAGTGCGGCAGCGACGGTTTCCTCCGTGATTTTCAGCTGGTTCAGCGCTTCTTCCACGTTTCCCTGGGAGAACAAGATCGCAATGACAAGATATAAAACCATGGAAGGAAGAAGGACGGCCACTATCTCGATCCCACCGTGGCCGATACCGTACAGCACCGCGTTTCACGGGTGCGGTTCTTTTTCATGATATATTTGAGAATGATATGCCTTCCGCACTCCTCGAAAACGCCGGCCATGGCGGTTCCGTAAAACACGAACGCGGCAGTGTTCCCGTTGATGAACCGGGAAACGGGATGATCCGCCATGATACAGAGGTAGTGCACGCCAAGCTCCAGCACGCGGGCGGAAACAAAAAAACCGACAGCGCCGGCAATGAGCCAGCTGATCTTTGTCCGCTCTTTGTGTTTCCTGCGCCAATAGAGAAAGAAGATAGCGGGAATCGCGACCATCAGAAGGACCGTGATTGCCAGAGGGGGAATGCTGCTTTTGCTAACTACAATATTTTCAAACTCCGTCATTTTTCATCGCCTCCCCAAATCTCAACACAGAAGCCTTTGTGACCGCACGCGGTACAGGTCAGTTTGCGGGCTGAGGGCGTATGATTCGCCCAAAAAGCTTCTTTCAGCGTGGGCTTGAACACCTCATGACATTCCGGGCAGATGTATTTCACATGTTTGAAGTAGTACCGGCTGACCAGGATTCCCCACGGAACAGCCACCAGCACCCAAAGGATGAACGGCCACCAGATGCCTTTGACGATCCAGAAGATGATGGAAAACCATTGCAGCGCCGTGACCGGGATTCCGGTCAGGAGCATGGTCCAGCGCATGCTTTTCAGCTTTTTCTTGCCTTCCATAATCACGGCTATGTCACCGATGGATCCGAGGGAGAACGCCGTCTGGTTTTTCAGTCCGTTTTTCAGTTCCCGGAGCTTTTCCAGCTTATGCTGTTTCTCGGAGATTTCATCCGTAAGGACGGTCTCCTGCTGCTCGATCAGCAAAGAAATCACCTTTTCGGGATGCTCCTCCTTCAGAATCTGTCCGATCGCGTCGATGGGAAGATCCAGCTCCCGCAGGAAGCAGATGACCTTCATGCGCTTTACATCATCTTCCGAATAAAGCCGCCTCCCGCCTTCGGAAAGCTCGCTTGGAATCAGGATACCCCTGGTATCGTAATACTGAACTGTTCGGACCTTGACGCCGCAGAGCTTCGCAAGCTCTCCCGTCGTGTATTTTGACATAGCTTTGCCTCCTTACGCCATGGATTTTACTACATGACGCTGCGTAACAAGCAATACCTTACGCAAGGGGATTTTTTTTACCAATATTCCTGAACATAAAGCTGGGCAGAAAGCGTATCCAATATGCTTTCATACACAGGCATTGGGACGGAGTGCGACAGGCTATTCTTTATTATTTCCATGAAAAACCGAATGTTTTTTCATATATATTCTATCACAAATTGTGCTTTTTTTTCAATTTGATTATGCAGGTTTACTCATGGCAAAGAAAAATCATGGATTATACCTTGACAATTTGATTCTCAGTTGCATTTATGCGTCAGTTGCGTTATAATATACAATGGTTTACACGATTCAGATAAAGCGCTGCGAAAGGACAGGTGGACATAATGAGCTCGCATGAGAGCGTAAGCAGGTCTTCGATTGGCAAGGTAACGCGGAAAGGAATGAGGCGGCACTTCGACGAGATCAGCAAAGCGGCGTTCGTTCAGCTGCTGATCCGCGCCCTGGTGATCGCTCCGTTTTTCTTCCTTCCCGGTCTCATCGGCAAATTGATGTCAGGGGATGCGGCGCCGGAATTTCTGAAAAAGCTGCAGGAGTATGAGCAGTTCCCGCTGATCATGACGGCTGCCGTGAGCCTAATTATTTACATTTTCCTCCTGATTCCCATGCGCTTCTGGGCGCGGCAGAAAACCCGCAGGGTGTATTACAGACATTCAAGCCGCAACAGGAAAGAGTCCGGTGTTTATGGAAGATGGCTGTCCACCGGCCTGCTGCGCTACTTCCGCGGTATTCTGTGGGGCATCCCTTTCATCGCGTGCGTGGTGTATTTCACGGTGCTGCGCTCCGTGCTGGACGCCCCGACCTTTAACGCGCCCATTCATTGGCTGGCAATGCTGCTGGCGGGAAACCCGGAAGGCGACGTGGGCAATGTGTCGCTGGCCTGGGGAGTGATTACAGGGGCTGTGGTTCTGTTCGGCTTGCTGTTCGCTTACGGCTGGTGGCGGGATATGCCCTTTGAATACCTGCCCGTGCGCACGATCGGCACCTCCAGAACGCTGCGCTGGTCTCGCCGTATCCTGAAAAAGAACAGGAAGAAGATGCTGGGCAACACCTTCGTTAATTTCCTGCTCAGTCTGCCCGCCATCTTCGGGTTTGGCGCGGTGCTGGGCATGTATACGCTGGACAGGGTGAACTTCTCTCTCAGTATGGAAATGGTGCTGGCGCAATTGAAAAACCTGTTTACGCAGCCCGTTCCCCAAATGGTCCTCCTGGAGCTGCTGGGTGTTTTTGCCATCCTTTATCTGCCGCTGTGCATTTATCGCAAGTGCCGCAACGCCGCGCTGATGGCCAGGGCGATACGCGGTGAAGTCCGCGGCGGCGGGCAGGACGGAAATCAATTATACACGGAGAATGACTCCGCGCCGGATAAAGAGGAAAAGCAGCCTGAAAGCCAGCAAGAAAAGCCGCTGGAAGAAACAAAAGAAACAGAAGCATGACCATGCGGCTGGATAAACTGCTCACGCACCTTGGCGTCGCTTCCCGCAGCGGCGTCCGGGGTATTCTCAGGGCGGGCCGCGTGCGGGTGAACGGGGAAACGGTGAAGGACGCCGCGTTTCCGGTAACAGAGGAAGCGGAAGTGACGCTTGACGGCAATCGCCTGGACACGCGCCTTTCGCGCCATATCATGCTCTATAAACCCGCCGGTGTGCTGACCGCGAAAGAGGACGCGCGGCAAAAGACCGTGATGGATTTACTGCCGCCTGTGTATAACGCGCTGGGCTGCATGCCCGTGGGACGGCTGGACAAGGATACCACCGGCCTGCTGCTCCTCACCACGGACGGAGAACTGGCCCACCGCCTCATTTCGCCCGAAAGGCACGTGGACAAAATGTATATCGCGACGGTGGACGGACGCCTGGAGGAAAGCGATATCAAAGCGTTCGCCGCCGGAATTCCGTTGAAAGATTTTACCTGCCTGCCTGCGAAGCTTGAAATCCTCACGCCCGTTATGGCGCGGGTGATCGTGCAGGAAGGCAAATTTCATCAGGTGAAGCGCATGTTCGCCGCGGTGGGAAAGCCGGTCCGGGAACTGCATCGGGTGTGGTTCGGCCCGCTGGCGCTCGATATTGCGCTGCATCCCGGTGAATACCGGGAACTGAATGAAAATGAGATTACCGCGCTGTACCGCGCGGCGGGACTGAGAGAATGAACGATCATTATTATTCCGCTGCGCCGGCCAGCGAGCACAAGTATCAGACTGCGGAATGGACGTATCGCGGGTATGCGCTGCGGTTCACCACCGACGCCGGTGTGTTTTCAAAGGGAGAAGTGGACTTTGGCACCGCTACGCTGCTCAAGGCCCTGCCTGCGGAAATGGCCGGGCGCGTGCTCGACCTGGGCTGCGGCTGGGGCGTGGTGGGCGTGAGCGTGGGCAAAGCCTTTCCCGCCTGCGAAATCGTGATGAGCGACGTGAACCGCCGCGCGCTGGAGTTGTCGGAAAAAAACGCGAAGGCCAACGGTGTGTCCGTTCAGATCGTGGAAAGCGACGGGCTGGAAAGCGTCCCTGGAAACTTCGATTATATCGTCACCAATCCCCCCATCCGGGCGGGGAAGCAGGTGATTTACAAAATGTTTCTGGACAGCGCCGGTAAGCTGACGGAAAACGGCCAGTTGTATCTGGTCATCCGCAAACAGCAAGGCGCGGAATCGGCGCTGAAATACCTGAGAACCGTTTTTAATGAGGTGGAAACAGTAGAGAAAAGCGGCGGGTTCTGGGTGATCCGCTGCCGGGGAGGAAAGCAGGATGAAATTTGACGCGGCGTTTTTCGACCAGGTGATCGACCGGCGGAACACGGACTGCGAAAAGTGGGACGACCGGGGCGTCATGAACGAGGGCGGCGTACCCCTGTGGGTGGCAGACATGGATTTTCCCTGCGCTCCCGCCATCGTGGGCGCGCTTCAAAAGCGGGCGAAGCATCCATGTTTTGGATACACGATCGACAACCCGGCGGACGAGGAAGCGCTGATCGGCTTCTGGCAGCGGCGTCACGGCCTGACGATTGAGCATGGGGAGACGGCAATGCTGCCCTGCGTGGTGACGGGCCTGAAAGTCTGCGTGCGGAGTCTCACGAAAGTGGGGGAGGGGGTAGCGATCGTTACGCCGGTGTATGGCCCCTTCTATGCGTCCATCCGGGCGAATGGCCGGAAGATCATGCCCGTGTCCCTGATTCGGGACGAGGAAACGGGCCGGTATTCCCTCGACCTGAACGGCATGGAAGAAGCGCTCAGAAACGGCGCGAAGCTGATGATGCTGTGCAGCCCGCACAATCCCGTGTCCCGGCTGTGGAGCGAAGAGGAACTGACGGCGCTGTGCCGCCTGGCGGAAAAATATGACGTGCCCATCGTGTGCGATGAGATCCACGCGGATTTCGTGTACAAGCCGGGAAAGTTCGTTTCCATCCTGAGTATTCCCGAGGGACGGAAGCGGGCCGTGATGCTGTGTTCAGCCAGCAAGACCTTCAACATCGCGGGCCTTCTGCAGGCGGAGATCGTCTGCAAAAACCCGGAAATGCTCAAAGCCCTGCGGGATGAAATAGCTGCCGCGGGCATCCACAGCGGCAACACCTTCGCGCTGCTGGCCGCCCGTGCGGCGTATACGGAAAGCGACGCATGGCTGGACGGGCTGATCGACTATCTGGACGGCAGCCGCAGGGTCGTGGCTGACGCAATGGCGCAATACGTGCCGAAGGCGAAGGTTTCACCCATCGAGGCCACTTACCTTGCATGGGCGGATATGCGGGCCTACGGCCTGACCTGCGCCGAAATGATGGGAAAATGCAAGGCGGCGGGCGTGGCTCCCACCACGGGCACGTTCTTCGGCCCGGAGGGGGAGGGTTTCCTGCGGATCAACTTCGCCTGTCCCCGCGCGCAGGTGATCGAAGGAATTAAACGCTTGGGAAAAGCGTTGGAGGAGGAATAAGGGATTTATATGGACAAGATCGAACAACTGCTGCTGCAATACAAAGAAGAGATGATGGAAACGGTGCAGAAGTGGGTGCGCATTCCCAGCGTGAAGGATGAGCCCGCTTCCGGCGCGCCTTTCGGCATCGAAGCCCGCCGGGCGCTGAACACTGCCATGGCGGACTGCGAAAAGTTCGGCCTGAAAACGGAAATCTTCGACGGCTACGTCGGCCACGCCGACCTGGGAGAAGGGACCACCCGTGACGCCCTGGCCATCCTGGCCCATCTGGACGTGGTGCCCGTGGGCGACGGATGGACGAAGGAACCTTTCAGCGGCGAACGCGCCGACGGCAAAATCTACGGCCGCGGCACCAGCGACGACAAGGGCCCAGCCGTGGCGGCGCTGTTCGCCATGCGGGCGGTGAAGGAAGCGGGCATTCCCCTCAGGCGCAAGGTGCGGCTCATCCTGGGCTGCGACGAGGAATGCGGCTCCTCCGATATGGCGTACTATAAAAAGGTCACGGAGATGCCCCGCTCAGGGTTCAGCCCAGACGCGGACTATCCGGTGATCAATATCGAAAAGGGCGGCAGCCACATCCAGTTTGACGGCGACCTGTGCAAGGAGGGATTGCAGGTGCTGTCCATGCAGGTGGGCGAGCGCGCCAACGTGGTGCCGGGCTTTGCCTCCGCGCTGGTGGAGGGCGATGAGGAAACCGCGAAGAAAGCGGAGGAAGCAGGCGAAAAACTGGGCTTCCCGGTGAAAACCACCCTGGGCAACGGTGCCGTCATCATTGAAACCACCGGCGTTACCGGCCACGCCGCTTTCCCGGAACACGGCCGCAACGCGATCGGACAGATGCTGCTGATCTTCAAGGAGCTGGGCGCGCAGGGCGCTCTGCTGGAAATGGCTGACGCCATCGGCATGACCTGCCACGGAGAAAACCTGGGCATCGCCATGCGGGACGATATCTCCGGCGCGCTCACCGGCAGCCTGGACATTATTCATATCGAACATGGCCACGTCATGGGGCTCATGGACGTGCGCTATCCCGTGCTGTTCAATCCTGAAAGGATGTTCGACCTGCTGAACCAGCGGCTGAAATATCTGAAGGCTACCGACGAGCATACCCGCCCGCCGCATTTCGTCAGCGATCAGACCGAACTGGTCCAGGAACTGCTGGAAGCCTATCATGAGATAACCGGCGGCGAGAAGAAGACCATCGCCATCGGCGGCGGCACCTATGCCCAGTCCATGGAGGAAGGCGTGGCCTTCGGCGCGCTGTTCCCCGGTGAGCCGGAAATGGCGCATCAGGCCGATGAATACATTACCGAGGAATCCGTTTTCCAGAATGCCCGGATCTTTGCCCGCGCCATCGTGCGGCTGGCCGGAAAGAAAAGTGAGGAATGAATATGGCTACCACTGAAATCATCACCTGCATCAACTGCCCCGTTGGCTGCCGCATGGAAGTGACCCACGAAGGGGAAACCGTGCTCTCCGTCACGGGCAACACCTGCAAACGCGGCGACGCCTATGCCCGCCAGGAGTGCGTTTCTCCGCTGCGGATGGTCACCGCCGTGGCCCCGGTCAGGAATCGGGAAATGCCGGTCAGCCTGAAAACCCGCACGCCCATTCCCAAGAAGCTGATTGACGACTGCATGAAGGCCGTCATGGACAGGCCCTTTGAAGCGCCCATCCACGCCGGGGACGTGCTCATTCCCGACGTCTGCGGCACCGGGGTGGATGTGATCGCTACGAAGAGCGTGGAGTAAATAGGAAATAGGGATTAGGCATTGATCGGAAATCATAAAACGCGGTAAATGTATTGGTATAAGACCAGTGATTTGCTATACTTTCGTAATCCCTAATCCCTAATCCCTAATCCCTGATCCCCTGTCCCTATAAAAGGAGGAACCGCTATGCCCATTGCCCCCATTCTGATGTCCCCCGCTTACCGCTGCGGTGATGCCACGCCTTGGGGTGGAGAAGGACTGCGCATGATGTTCGGCCAGGACATTCCCGATGCGCGCACCGGTGAAAGCCTGGAGGTCAGCGCGCTTCCCGGCCTGGAAAGCCGTGACCCTGACGGGCGGAAGCTGACTGACCTGATCGATCTGTATGGTGAAAAGCTTACCGGTCCGGGCTTCGCGCATCCCTTTCCGCTGCTGCTCAAGCTCCTGGACGCCAAGGATAAGCTGAGCGTGCAGGTGCATCCTGACGACGAATATGCCGAAAAAACAGAACATACGCTGGGCAAGACCGAAGCCTGGCATATCCTGTTCGCCGCGCCGGGCGCGGAACTGGTATACGGCGTGAAGGAAGGCGCTACAAAAGAAGAACTGCGCCGGGCTTCCGAAAAAGGCGCGGAGGTGGAAGGGCTGCTGCGGAAGGTCAGGGTGAAGGCCGGGCAGACCTACTATATCCCCGCCGGAACGATCCACGCCATCGGCGCGGGGATCATCCTGTATGAGATACAGCAGTCCAGCATGATCACCTACCGCTTCTATGACTGGGACCGTAAGGATGCGCAGGGGAACCGCCGCGAGCTGCATATCGACAAAGCCGTGGATGTGGTGGATGTGCATTCCCAGCCTGAACCCGTGCGGGAACAGCCGGTCGGCCCCGGACGGTTCCGGATCCTGGAGGAAAAGTATTTCGGCCTGGATCGCCTCTGCGCTTTTGACGGCACGCTTCCCGCCGACCCGCGCCGCTTCGCGTTCCTTACCGCCGTACGGGGATGCCGCGTTTCCTGGGACGGCGGCGAGCTGACCATGCCCGCAGGAACTACCGCGCTGCTTCCCGCTGACGGCTACGACCTGCGCGTGAAAGCGCCTGCCGCGCTGCTGGCTTATCCGGCCTGCTGACGCTCTGCGCTGGCCCGGGCGATCTCCTGCTATTTTGCACAAATATCAGCAAGGAAAAACTAACACTTTTCCGAAAATGTAAAAAATGGTATAAAACAGGAAAAAATATGATAAAATAGTTCCCGCGGCACTTGAAGTGCGGCGGGAATTTTGATATAATAAATTGGGTGAATGATTGAAAATGGACTTTTTTGATAGATTAAAAAAGCTGGATGATGGAATTCGTCTGGTTACTTGTGTAAATTTGGATAAGTTTACCACGCTGCGCGTGGGCGGCCCGGTGGATTATTTCGCGGAACCCAAAAGTGAAGAAGAACTGCGCGCGCTCATCCATGCCGCAAAGCAAGCGGATGTGCCCGTGCTGCTGATGGGCAACGGCTCCAATCTGCTGGTGCGTGACGGTGGCTTTCGGGGCCTTGTGATCCGGCTGGGGAAAGATTTTTCCCGGATTGAGCGTGAAAAAAACTGCCTCTACGCGCAGGCCGGCGCGCTGCTGAGCGCACTGGCGCGGCAGGCGCAGGAGGCCTCCCTCACCGGCCTGGAATTTGCCCAGGGCATTCCCGGCTCGGTTGGCGGCGGCGTGTATATGAACGCGGGCGCTTACGGCGGCGAACTATCGCAGACGGTTGATTCCGTGCGGGTGCTGGACGGGGAAACCATCCGGGAAATTCCCGGCAGCGAAATGGCGTTCTCCTACCGCCACTCCCGCGCCATGGAGGAAAACTGGATCATTTTAGACGCGCGGTTCCGCTTGATGCCGGGCGATCCGGAGCGGATAGAAGCCGCCATGCGGGACTACGCTTTCCGGCGCAAGAATAAGCAGCCGCTGGAATACCCCAGCGCGGGCTCTTTTTTCAAGCGTCCTACGGGTTATTTCGCGGGAGCGCTGATCGAAGGCGCGGGGCTGAAAGGCCTGTCCGTGGGCGGGGCGCAGGTGAGCGAAAAGCACGCCGGATTCCTGATCAACACGGGCGAAGCCACCGCGGCAGATTTCCTCAGGCTCAAGGAACAGGTGCAGGCCCGCGTGATGGAAAAGTACGGCGTTCGGCTGGAGCCCGAAGTCCGCATCGTGGGGGAGGACGCATGAGTTTCTCCGGCGACGTCAAGAAAGAATTGCTGCGCGTTATGCCCGAAAAGCCGTGCTGCATGCTGTCCGAGCTCAGCGCGCTCACCCAATGCTGCGCGTCGCTTCGGCTGGCAGGCCGGGGCAGATTCCGCGTGGTGTATGAAACGGAGAATCCCGCACTGGCGAAACGTATTTTCCTGCTGCTCAAGCGCCGCATGGAAATCACGCCGCAGTTGGAATTCAACCGCCACAAACGCCTGGGCGGCAGGCGGCTTTCCATCCTCACCGTGCCGGAGGCGGACGGCAGGCGGCTGCTGATTGCGCTGCGCATGATCCAGGAATCCGAATCAGGCGTCGTGTTCAAAGGCGTTCCTCGCGTGGCGATGACCCGTCGCTGCTGCCGCGCGGCCTTTATCCGGGCGTCGTTTCTGGGCGGCGGTTCGGTGACGGACCCCGACCAGGAGTACCGCCTGGAACTGATTTCTTCCGAAACGCGCTCCGAAACGCTGCTGAAGATTTTGGCGGAAAGCAACATCGAGGGCAGGATCGCCCGCCGTCGGGACGGGGAGATCGTGTACCTCCGCAGAGGGGACGACGTGGTGTCCTGCCTGGCGCTGATGGGCGCGCACCGCGCGGTGCTTGATATGGAAAACACCCGCATCAGCCGTGACGCTCGAAACAAGGCGAACCGCGCGATGAACTGCGACCAGGCGAATCTGAAAAAGCAATTGACCGCCGGGGAAACACAGGCGCAGGCCATCGTAGCGTATTCCCTGGCGCACAGCCTGGGCGGTCTGCCGCAGGATCTGCAGGAGATCGGCAGGCTGCGAATGCTGCATCCCGAAGCTTCACTGGAGGAACTGGGCCAGATGCTGGATCAGCCCATTGGCAAATCCGGCGCGAACCACCGCATGCGGCGGCTGATGGCGGTGATCAGGAATCAGGGATTAGGGAATAGGGATTAGGCCATTATAAGCGAAAGATTTCGCAGAATGGCAGAAAGTCCGAAAACCCCCCTATGGCTTTCTCGGAAGGGGGTCTGGGGGAAACCGCTCTTTGACCTCCAAAGAGCGGTTTCCCCCAGAAAACTTCTTTGTTTTTTCCGGGTTAGGGAACAACCAAAGACAGGATGGGGAACTGAAAGATGATCAGAAAAGCGCTGAACCTGTCCGGCGTGACGCCGATGAGCAGAAAACAGAGTGAACAGCTGGTGAACACGGCGAACCAGTTTTCTTCGCGCGTCAAATTTGAGCATCGGAACCGCACCATCAACGGCAAATCCATGCTGGGCATTCTGTGCCTGGGCGAGACGGAGAACGATCCCGTGTACCTGGTCGTGGACGGACCGGATGAGCAGGAGGCGTGTGCGGCCATCTGCTCGCTGCTGGAAGGCGGCGTGCTTCCCCCGAAAAACTATACCGACGCGGTGAACCTGATCCGCTTTGTGAAGGAAAGATATCTTTACATTTTGCAGGATAACCTGGTGGGCGTCTATCTGCACGGTTCGCTCGCCGCGCGGTGCTTCCAATGGGAACACAGCGATATTGACTTTCTGGTGGTCGTGCGCAAGCGCATTCCCATTGAAAAGAAAATCGAGATGGTGGAGCTCTTGTATTCCCTTGGCCCGGAAGCGCCGCCCGAAGGATTTGAGATGAGCGTGCTGCTGGAAAAGCATTGCACTCGTCTGACCTATCCCGTTCCCTTTGAGCTGCATTATTCCAACTATCATAAGCGGGATTACGAGCGCGATGCCCGCGGCTTTTGCTCGCGGATGCACGGCGAAGACCCCGACCTGACCTGCCACATTGCGTCGCTGCACGCTTTCGGCATTTCGCTCTACGGTCCCAGCGTGCCTCGCGTGTTCGGCCGCCCCAAGCGGGAGGATGTGCTTTCCTCCATCCGCCTGGATGTGCAGGACGCGGCGGAGCATCTGCATGAAAAGCCCGTATACTATGTGCTCAACCTCTGCCGCGCGGTGGCGTTTGAGCGGGAAAACCTGTTTCTGAGCAAAAAAGAGGGCGGCGAATGGGCGCTCAGGCACATGGATTCTACCCATCAGCGGGTGATCCAGGCGGCGCTGAACGCCTACGAAACCGGCCTGGGCATGAGCTACGACGAGGGCCTGGCGGAAAATTTCTGCTATGAAGCGCTGTCCGAGCTGAATCGGGCGTGACGGCTTTATCACATAATGCGCCTCCTGTTTTTACGCAGGCAGGCGCTTTTCTTATCAGGCCCCTTTTCTTTTTCCGTGAACCCTGATATAATAGCGCTTGCGTCAAATAATGGAAACAGGGGAGGACGTCATGAAGGCACAGAAGTTTGACTGGTGGGATTTTCTGAAGAAAGTGGCGGTGATCGCGGTGCCGGTGGCGCTGCAGAATCTGCTCACAACCACGGGCTCCATGGTGGACACGATGATGATTTCGTCGCTGGGCAAGACAGAAGTAGGCGCGGTGGGTCTGTGCGCCCAGTTTTCGTCGCTGATGTTCAGCTGTTATTGGGGGTTTGTCGGCGGCGGCATGCTGTTCTTCTCCCAGTACTGGGGCGCGAAAGACGACGATGGGATTAACCGCTCCTATGGCCTGACGCTGACCTGCATGATGACGGTGAGCTTTATCTTTTTCGTTCTCGCCCTGTTCTTCCCGGAAACCGTGATGCGGCTGTACACGGATAAGGAAGCGATTCAACAGATCGGCGTGGAATACCTGCGGATCGCGGCGTTCGCTTATCCGCTGATCGTGTTTTCCATGGCGATGGCGTCGCTGCTGCGCTGCACAGAGCGCGTGACCATCCCGATGTACGGGTCTTTCGTCGCGGTGAGCGTGAACGTTTTTCTGAACTGGGTGCTGATCTTCGGCCACCTCGGCGCGCCGGCGATGGGCGTGCGCGGTGCGGCGCTGGCCACGGTCATTTCCCAGGGCGTGAGCGCAGCGGTGATCATCCTGCTGGCAAAGCGCAATGAGCACCCCTATTTGCTGGCATTCCGGCGGCATTTCCGCTGGACGGCGGAGCTGATCCGCTCCTATTTCCGCAAGTGCTTCCCGATTCTCATGAATGAGATACTGATCGGTGCGGGCAACATGGTCATCAACGTGGTGCTGGGCCGTCAGCCCGAGGAAGCCATCGCTTCCCTGGCAGTGTTCCGCACGCTGGAGGGGCTGATCATCGGCTTCTTCGCCGGGTTCTCCAATGCTTCCTCCATCCTGGTGGGCAAGGAGGTCGGCGCGGGAAACATTGACGTGGCGTACCGCCGCGCCTGGCGGCTCGTTTACCTTTGTCAGGGATTCATCGGATGCGTCGGCGTGCTGCTGGTACTCCTGCATACGCCCATCCTGAATATGATGGGAATGAGCGGCGAAAGCTTTTCCATTGCCTTTGGCATGATTGCGATCTTCGCTGTGGTCGCCTTCATCCGCATGGGTAACTGGACGCAGAATGATACCTTCCGCGCCGCGGGCGACGCTTCCTTCGGCACGATCCTGGAGATCGTGTTTATGTGGGCAATGCTGATTCCCTGCGTATGGCTCTCCGGTATGGTGTGGAAACTGCCGACGCTGCTCGTCTTCACCTTCTGCTATATTGACGAGCCCATCCGCTACGCGATGATGCAGGTGCATCTGTTCCGCGGCAAGTGGATCAAGCCCGTCACGCCCGAAGGGAAGATGGCGCTGGCAAATTGGAAAGCTCCCGGACGGTCAGGCAGCCGCGCCGAGGAAAACAACTGACCGCCATCCGGCAGCCCTGAAAACAGCTTCTTTTTTATTTGACATTCCGATAGGTTTAGGGTATGATGTGTAATGGCTTAATGCCTGAAAGGAGATAATCTTATGGAAAACACCGTAAACAAGAGCATGAGCATCGGCGAAGTGCTGAACATTCACCGTGGCACCGCCCGCATTCTGATGGAATTCGGCATGCATTGTCTGGGCTGCCCCCACGCTGTGATGGAATCCCTGGAGGACGCCTGCGCAGCACACGGCACCAACGTGGACGAACTGGTGCACCAGCTGAACGAATTCCTGGCTGAGGCGAAATAACCGCATGCAGGTGCGCAGCGCGGCGGAAGCTCTGTTTATTGCCTGCGAAATGGAAAAGCGCGCCATCCGCCTGTATGAGCGGGCGCTGGAGGTATTTACGGACGGCCCTTGCCAAGAGGCCATGCACGCGATTCTGTCGGATGAAAAGCGCCATCTGGCCCGCTTTACGGAAATGGGCGGTGAAGCGCCTGATTTTGAGCGGGCGCGGCTGCTTGCCGCGCAGGCGGCGGAAGTTCTGTTTTCCGGCGGTTTGGTGGAGGCGCAGCGGAAAGGCGCGTTTGATTCCGTTCTGCGGCTTTATCAGTATGCCGCGGAGGAGGAAAAGAATGCCGCCGAAAGCTACGGGGCGTTCGCGGCCCAGCTGTCCGGACCTGCCGCCGCCGCATTCCGCCAGATTAAAACAGAAGAAACAGGGCATTTACAGAAACTGAACGAAATGATCTGCGCCTTCGCCGGACAGACAGCGGACGGCGCGGAGAACAAAGAAAAGGATTCGATTACATGATGCAGCAGCTTGCCATTGCCTCCCTCAAGCCCGACGACCGCTTTCTGGGCTTCCTGCTCGTCCGCTCCGCGGAGCAGCGCACGTCTTCCAAAGGCGGGAAATACCTGGATATCACGCTTTGCGACAAGGACAGCGAAATCAACTGCAAGAAATGGGACGGCACGGTTCCGCCGCCCAAGCAGGGCAGTGTGATCAAGGTGGCGGGCACAGTGCAGGAATTCAACGGACGGCTGCAGATGCGCATAGACCAGATGCGCGACGCCCGGCCCGACGATATGGTGGATTTGTCTCTGCTCATGCCCTGTGCGCCTGAACCGCCGGAGGATATGCTTTCCGAAATCAACCGGACGATCGACCGCATGAAAGCGCCGGAGCTTCAGGCGATCCTGCGTGAAATGCTGAAAATGTGCGGAGACAGGCTGATATATTATCCCGCCGCACAGCGCGTGCATCACGCGGAGCGGAGCGGTCTGCTGCACCACACCCTGGGCGTGCTCCGCGCAGCCGAAGCGATACTGCCACTGTATCCCTTCCTGAACGGGGACCTGCTCCGCGCCGGGGCCATTGCCCACGACCTGAGCAAGACCGTCGAATTACTCAGCGACGAAGGCGGCAATGTGTCGGACTACTCCGCCGAAGGCCAGCTGCTGGGGCATCTGGTGCACGGTGTGGCCCAGGTGCGGGAAGCGGCCCGGCGCGCGAACGTGACCGGGGAATACGTGCTGCTGCTTTGCCACATGGTTATCAGCCACCACGGACTGCCCGAACACGGCAGCCCGCGTCCGCCTATGTTCCCGGAAGCCGAAATGCTCCACCTGCTGGACGACATGGATGCCAAGATGAACGAGATGGAGGGCGTAATGCGCCGCACGCCGGTCGGCGCATTCAGCGAAAAAATCTGGACGCTCGACCGCAGGCTGTACCATCCCCGCATCGGCGAGGAAGCATCTTTCCCTGATGAACCGCAGTCCGGCGCCGACGCTTATTCCGGGCTTTTGTAAATTCACCGTGAAATCCTGTAACAGACGCGCCAAAGTGCTTGACGAAAGATGAAGAAAATGTTACAATATTACTACAAAACTATGATTACATCGTTTTCCGGGGAAAACGGAAGGCGATCCTGATTCAAGGAGGCATCTTTCGGATGAAAAAAGCTATGCGAGTTTTGGCGCTTGTCATGCTGGCGGTTCTGCTGACAGGATGCGCAGCGCAGGAACAGACCTTTCCCGACGCCGACACCGCCCAGGCGAGCGCGCAGCAGAAGAATCCCATGGATTTAAGCACAGCCGTGCCCAGGACGGAACTGGATCTGCCTGAAGGCTATGATCCCGCCTCCGAAGAGAACGATGCCGACGATTTGTTCAACGATAATGCGGTTTACGACGACTACGGCCGCAACGTTTACGCCGGGGCGACGCCCATCCCGATCGATCCCATCGACATGCCCACCGCCACGCCCAAGCCCACGCTGAAGTTTGAGTATGGCACCGTGAGCGCGGAAAAGATCCGCCTGATGTTTGACGTGCCGCAGGGCTGGGGGATTGACGATTCCGCAAGCGACGCGATCACGGTGATCAACCCCACGGAGCTTGACGGCGTCAACGCCCAGATCACCGTACGCGTTTACACCGTGGCCAGCACGTTCAAGACCAACGACCTGAAAGCTGAACTGCGAACCACCCTCAAGGAGCTTGGCCAGTACAACTTCGCCAAATGGAAGACCACCGAGCTGGCAGAACGCACGATCCTGAAAAAGGATGGCTTCTACGCCGACTACGAAGGCACCTACCTTAACGGGATTTCCATTTACGGCCGCGTGATGATGGCGCTGCTGGACAACAACCAGGTCATCATGCTGCATCTCTTCTGCCCCGACGGATACTTCAACAGCAGCTATAAAACGGTCATCAACCACGTGCGCGACTCACTGAAGCAGATCTGAAAAAAACATATTTTTACGCCGGACGGATGAGTGGTTCCGTTCGGCGTTTTATTATGAAGAGAAACGCTCGCTGTTTTTTCCCTGACTCCCGCATTGACAAAACCGGGGTGAAAAAGTACAATATAAGCGGTGAATAATACGCTATTATTCCAGAATGCATGATGAGGTTCCGTTTATGAAACATCCGCTTCCCGCCGTGCGGTCGGTGAAGGCCGCTGTGGTCGGTTCAGTTTTATTGATGCTGCCCTATTTGTTCCTTTTGCCGGGGCGGGAAATCTTAGGTCCGCTGCCCGCGGTGTACGCGGTGATACTGACGGTATATATGCTGCCTGTTGCCCTGTGCATGGTGACCATGATCTGCGGTGTGCTGCCGATGCTGATTGGCCTGATCACCGCTCTGTCCTCCCTCACCACGCTGATGAACGAGACAGGGCTGTTGCTTTCCTCGCTGTATGTGATTCCGGTGATTGGCGCTTTTCTGGCTGTCGTGTGGCTGCGGGTGCCTTTCAAAAAGAGCTGTCCGATCATGATCGGGATACACGTGGCATCTCTTGCGGCGGTGTTCGCGGTGTGCCAGCGGTTAACGGGCGGAGATTTATACAACGCGGCGGGTGTTATCGTGGCGGACTTTCTGAAAAACTGGGACATGGGCGATCTGCTGCTGTACGAGTTTTACTCCATGGGCCTGATCGACCTGAAAGAAAGCCTGCGGGAAAACGCGCTGCAGTCCGGCCTGTACAGCTTTACGCTGTCCGATGCGGCACGGGAGGACATGCTGCTCTCCGTGCGCACGATGATCACAGGTCAATTGCAGCTGATTATCCCCAACCTGATCGCGTCTCATAGCCTGCTCAGCGGTGTGGGATGCATGCTGCTGCCGCTGCGGTTCGGCTATCTGGCGGAGGAAAAGCGCGCGTTCCTGCGAGAAACGCCGCTGGATGAAACCGGTGTAAAACAGCCGGTGGACTTCCCGGATTTGGATATGCCGCCTTTCCAGAACTGGCACCTGCCCAGGGGCATCGGCTGGCAGGTTGGCGTGGCGCTGATCGCGGGCTACGTCCTGCGGCTCAATAATGCGCACGCGCTGAAAATCGCGGGCATCATGCTGTACGCCGCTGCGTCCGGCGTGTTCATGATCCAGGGCGCGGCGTTCATCAACTTCATGCAGAAGCGGCGGGGAACCAGGCGTTTCTGGCGGGTGCTGGTGCCCCTGCTGCTGATGGCCACCCCGTTCCTGACATTCATCGGGATCTTTGATCAGTTAAATAATGCCCGGGGGCTGCGCAAGCCGCCGGAACCAAAGGAGGATATATTTCCATGAAAGTGATTTTGCTGGCAGACGTTAAAGGCGTTGGCAAAAAGCAGGAGATCGTAAACGTGAGCGACGGCTATGCCCGGAACTTCCTGTTCCCGCGCCGCCTCGCCACCGACGCCACTCCCGGCGCGGCCAAGGAACTGGAAAAGAAACAGGCTGCTGAACGCGCCCGTGAAACCGAGCGCCGCCTGACCGCGGAAAAGAAAGCCGCGTCCCTGCGGGGCAAGGTGGTCACGGTGGTCGCCAAGTGCGGCAGCCAGGGCCGCCTGTACGGCTCCATCACCGGCGAGCAAATCGCTGCCGCGCTGCTGGCTCAGCATGGCGTGGAAGTGGACAAGAAGAAGATCGACCTCGCCGAACCCGTGCGCACCGTGGGCGAAACCGACATTGTGGTGAAGCTCTACCCCGAGATCAGCGCGAAGATGACCTTGCGGGTCACGGGCGGGGAAGGGTAAGCTTTAGGGATTAGGGAATAGGGATTAGAGGCGTTTACAGCAACTCCGTCAGACGCTTTTTGCAAGAAGTATTTTTTGCGTCAATCCCTAATCTCTATTCCCTAATCCCTTTTTCCACTTCTTCATGAAAGGGGAACCACCCATGGACTCTCCCTCCGTCTCCTTCGCCCCGATCCCGCCGCACAGCACAGAAGCGGAACGCTCTGTGCTCGGCGCTATGCTGCAAAACAGCGGCGCGGTGCTGTCAGCCATTGAATTGCTGGTGAAGGAAGACTTTTATGTGCCCGCGCACCAGGCGATTTTCGAGGCCGCCAAAACGCTCTTCGACCAGCATTCCGCCGTCGACCTGGTAACGATGAACGCGGAACTCGCCAGGCGCGGCACGCTGCCCGGCGTCGGCGGCATTGAATACCTGATCGAGCTGACCCAGTTTGTCCCCACTACCACCAACGTGAAGGACTACATCCGCATCGTGGCGGAAAAGTCCACGCTGCGGCGGCTGATCACCGCGTCCGGGGAAATCTCCCAGGCCAGCTATGCCCAGGAGCAGGAACTGCCTCAGGTGCTGTCCATGGCCGAAAAAAAGATTTTCGACATCGTGATGCAGCGCGATGTGGGCGAGGAGCTGCAGCATATCCGCGACGTGCTCACCCGAACCTATGAGCAGATGGAAGAGCTGGCCCGTCTCAAGGGCGGCGTCAGCGGCGTGCCCACCGGCTTTTACAGTCTGGACAACCTGCTCACCGGCCTCCACGGCGGCGAGCTGGTGCTGGTCGGCGCACGCCCGTCCATGGGAAAGACCTCCTTCGCCATCAACATGGCGACTCACGCTGTGCGCAAGGGCTTCAAGGTGGCGGTGTTCTCGCTGGAAATGCCCCGGGAGCAGATCGCCATGCGCATCCTGTGCGGCGACGCGCGGGTGAACATGCAGCTTGTGCGCCGGGGACAGCTCCGGGATGAGGATTGGATGAAGCTGGCCCGCACCCTGGCCCCCCTCGCCGCCAGCGAAATGTATATCGACGACACTTCGGGCCTCACGCCCGGACAGCTGCGCTCCCGCTGCAGGCGGCAGATGATGGATCACGGGCTGGATCTGATCGTGGTGGACTACCTGCAGCTCATGGGTTCAGACAGCAAGGCGGAAAGCCGACAGGTGGAGGTCAGCAATATTTCCAGGAGCCTCAAGGCAATCGCCCAGGAACTGAAAGTGCCGCTGGTGGCGTGCGCCCAGCTGTCCCGCGCCAATGAAAAACGCGGCGGTAGCGGTATCCGCCCCATGCTGAGCGACCTGCGCGACTCCGGTTCCATCGAGCAGGACGCCGACGTGGTAATGTTCCTGCACCGTGAGGCTTACTACAAACGCGACGAACAGGTTCCGGACAACATCGCCGAGGTCATTGTCGCCAAGCAGAGGAACGGCCCCCTGGGCACGGTGAAGCTGGCCTGGCTTGGCGAATATACGCTGTTTGACAACCTGGCCAGTGAAGCGTGACATCCGCGGTCATTGACCGGTCGAATAGTATTTTGCCCCATACAAATTGTACTGACAGAGGAATCATCTGCCATCTTCATCGAGGCAGATGATTTTTCTTTTTTAAAAAGATGATTGACAATTGCGGCGGTTCATGGTATAGTTACGCAGGATACCCGATGAAAACAGTCGGGATTCAGAGAGGAGGTCTTTCATGAAGCTGTCAACTCGGGGGAAATACGGCCTGTATGCCATGATTTTCCTGGCCCAGCACGAGGGAGAAGGGCCTCAGAGCCTGAAGGCGTTTTCCGCGCTGGGCACGCCGGAGGCGTATCTGGAGCAGCTTTTAGGTACGCTGCGCCGGGCCGACCTGGTCAAGTCCGTGCGCGGGGCACAGGGCGGCTACCAGCTCAGCCGGGAGCCTGCCGCTATCACCGCCCGCGATATCATTGAAGCCATGGAAGGGCCGCTGAATTTTTCCGACTGCGTCAGCGAACCGGAGCACACCTGCGAACGCAGCGGCCACTGCCCCGCCAAGGGTGTCTGGGCCTATCTCACCGGACAGGTGAACGGCCTGCTGGACAGCATCACCCTGGCGGATATGGTAGAAAACAACCTTTGTTGATAACAGATAGGAGAGTCGATGCTATGAACCGCATTTATCTGGACAACGCCGCCACCACTGCCATCTGTCCCGAAGCGCTGGCTGCCATGCTGCCCTGCTTTGGGGAGCATTTCGGCAACGCATCCAGCATTCATTCCACGGGCCGGGACGCCCGGAAGCTGCTGGAGGAAGCCCGCCGCACCGTGGCGGACGCCCTGGGCGCCAAGCCCGCCGAGATTTATTTCACTTCCGGCGGTTCGGAGAGCGACAACTGGGCTATCAAGGGCACGGCCTTCGCCAACCGGAAGAAGGGCAACCACATCATCACCAGCCAGATCGAGCATCACGCCGTGCTGCACACCTGCCAATGGCTGGAAAAGCAGGGCTTTGAAGTGACTTACCTGCCCGTGGACGAATACGGCCTGGTGAACCCCGCCGACGTGGAAGCGGCCATCACCGATAAAACCATCTTGATTACCATCATGGCGGCGAACAACGAGATCGGCACCATCGAGCCGATTCCCGAAATCGGCAAGATCGCCAAAGCCCACAAAATCCCCTTCCACTGCGACGCGGTGCAGGCGGTGGGCGCGATTCCCGTGAACGTGGACGCCTGGAACGTGGACATGCTTTCGCTCTCCGGCCACAAATTCCACGGCCCCAAGGGCGTTGGCGCGCTGTACATCCGCACCGGCACCAAGGTGGACCAGTTCCTGCACGGCGGCGCGCAGGAGCGGGGGAGACGCGCCACCACCGAAAACGTGCCCGGCATCGTGGGCACCGCGGCGGCGCTGGCGAAGGCGCTCAACAATCTGGAAGAAAACGGCATCCGGGAAACCTACCTGCGGGACAAGCTGATCAAGGGCATTCTGGATACTATCCCCTACACCCGCCTGAACGGCCATCCGCTGCACCGGCTGCCCAACAACGTGAACGTTTCCATCCAGTATATCGAGGGCGAAGCCATGCTGCTGCGCCTCGACCTGGCGGGCATCGCGGGGTCATCTGGCTCCGCGTGCACCAGCGGCAGCCTCGACCCTTCTCATGTGCTGCTGGCCATCGGCCTGCCCCATGAGGTGGCACACGGCAGCCTGCGCCTGAGCCTCACCGACACGACCACCGAAGAGGAAGTGGACGAAGTGCTGCGGGTGCTGCCAAAGATCGTGGAGAATCTGCGGTCTATGAGTCCCATGTTTGATGATTTTATGAATGGAAAGAAATAAAAGTAGTGCTCGATGGAGGATGGAGTGTTTTTGCCTGCTTCCCTTTATGGCTTTCTCGGAAAGGGGTGTGGGGGGAACCGCTCTTTGGCCTCCAAAGAGCGGTTCCCCCCACAAACAATTTACATCCAAATAAGAAGGAGAATCCGCCATGTATAGCGAAAAAGTTATGGATCACTTTGAAAACCCCCGCAACGTGGGCGAAATCCCGGATGCGAACGGCGTAGGCACGGTGGGAAACGCCAAGTGCGGCGACATCATGCGCATGTACCTGAAGGTGGAAAACGGCATCATCGAGGACGTGAAGTTCAAGACCTTCGGCTGCGGCGCGGCGATTGCCACATCGTCCATGGCGACGGAAATGGTCAAGGGCAAGACCTTGAAGGAAGCCCTGGCTCTCACCAACAAAGCCGTGGCGGAAGCGCTGGACGGCCTGCCCCCGGTGAAGATGCACTGTTCCCTGCTGGCGGAGGAAGCCATCCACGCGGCGGTGGAGGACTATCTGAAGAATCATCCGGAGGAAGCCATCGACTGATTTCCTTCCGGTTACAGAAGGAGACACAATGCCGGATATACATGGAAACATAACGGGCATTCGGGATTCGCAATTGGCGGAACTGAAAGCGATCTACGACTGTCCCTTTGAATGGAACGAATACGCGCCGCGCGACCTCCTGACAGAGCTTGCGCGGCATTCGTGCGCTTTGAACCGGGAAATCGCGGTGTACGTGAGCCGGGATGGAGACGTGCTGGACGTGATTGTGGGCGTGATCGACAGCGTGCCGCTGATGGATCTGCGCCTGCGCCGGAACAGCAAGCGGCTGTCCTGCGTTCGCTGCATCCACACCCATCCGGGCGGCAGCGCGAAGCTGTCCGACGTGGACATCGCCGCCTTGCGCTCCATGATGCTGGACAGTATGTGCGCCGTGGGCGTGGTGGAGGACGGACATATCACTGGCGTCAGCGCTGCGTTCCTGACCGAAAAAGTGAACGGTGTGCCGGGCGTGGAAGAAACGGAGATCTATCCCCTGAAAAAGCTTCCCCAGGAAGCCTGGATGCGGGAAATCGAACTGTCCGACAGGCGGGTATTGCAGGGCGACGATCCCGATACTGCTGAGCCGCCGGAGAAAGCGATCCTCGTCGGCATCGACAGCGAAAAGAGCCTGGACGAACTGGCCGCGCTGGCGGAAAGCGCCGGGGCGCAGGTGGTGGCTCGGTTCTTCCAAAAGCGGCCAAAGCCTGATACCGCCACCTTCGTGGGCAGCGGCAAGGCCCAGGAATTGCAGCTGGAAGCCCAGGCATACGAAGCAGACGTGGTGATCTTCGACGACGAACTGACCGGCGCGCAGACCCGGAACCTGGAAGATATTATCGGCGTCAAGGTCGTTGACCGCACCACCCTGATTTTAGACATTTTCGCGCAAAGAGCACAGAGTGGCGAAGGCAAACTGCAGGTGCAGCTGGCTCAGCTCAAATACCGCTCGGGCCGCCTGATCGGCCAGGGGTTGATTTTGAGCCGCCTTGGCGGCGGCATCGGCACCCGCGGCCCCGGCGAAACCAAGCTGGAAATCGACCGCCGCCGTATCCGGGAGCAAATTACCCGGTTAAAGCAGGAATTGGATGCCCTGCAAAAGCAGCGCCAGCTTCGCCGCAAGAGCCGGGAAAAGAACGCCATCCCGATTGTGTCCCTCGTGGGCTACACCAACACGGGGAAATCCACCTTATTGAACAAGATCACTGACGCGGGCGTATACGTGGAAAACAAGCTGTTCGCCACGCTGGACGCGGTTTCCCGACGGGTGGAGCTTCCAGACGGCGGAGAATTCCTGCTGGTGGACACGGTGGGCTTTATCAGCAAGCTGCCCCATGACCTGGTGGAGGCGTTCAAATCCACGCTGGAGGAAGCGGCTTTATCTGATCTTTTAGTGATCGTGTCCGACGGTTCCAGCCCCGACACGCCGAAACAGCATGAAGTGGTGGAGGAAGTGCTGGCTCAAATCGGCGCGGATACTCAGCCCCGCATCGACGTGCTGAACAAGTGCGACCTGGTGCCCGCCGATCAGGATATTCTGCCCATCATGCCCGGCGCGCTGCACATTTCCGCCAAGACCGGCGCGGGGATCGACCGGCTGCTTTCCGCCATCGCCGCGGAGCTCCGCAAGGCGGAGCAGGAAATGACCCTGCTGGTGCCCTTCGCCCAGCATGGCGTCATCAATGAACTGCGTCAGAAAGGCCGCGTTCTGTCCGAAGACTATGAGGACACCGGCACCCGCGTCACCGTTATGCTGCCCCAGGACGCCGCGGGACAGGTCATGGCGAAATACGGAGAACTCTTGATAAAGTAGGAGGTTTCATGCCTGTCCGACTGCTTTCGCTTCTTCTTAGTCTGCTGACCCTTGGCCAGTCCGCCGTGACCGCTTATGTGGACGATATGTCCCTGGGCGGGTATCTGTTTCTGGTCAACCGGGAGTATGCCGTAACGTCGGACTACGTGCCGAACGACCTGACAGAGCCCAACGTGCTTGGCGGCGGGGAAGCGACCCGGATGCGCTACGATGCCGCGCTGGCGCTGGAGGAAATGTTCAGTGCCGCGAAAGAGGAAGGGCTGTATCTGCGCGCGGTGTCGGGGTATCGGAGTTACGGCCAGCAGGCGTCCATCCATGAGCGCAAAGTGCAGCTGAAAGGAAAGAAGGAAGCCCTGCGCGTGTCCGCCCCGCCCGGCTGCAGCGAGCATCAGCTGGGCCTGGCCATGGACCTTGGCACGAAAAAGAACATCCAGCTCACCGCCGCTTTTGCCAAAACACCGGAAGGCCAATGGGTGGCGGAAAACTGCTGGCGGTTCGGGTTCATCATTCGCTACAAGGCGGAGTGGGAGGACGTGACGGGCTACGCTTACGAGCCGTGGCACATCCGTTTTGTCGGCAAAGAGCACGCGAAAGTCATTTATCAACTGGACATACCCTTTGAAACGTACATTGCCCAGCTTCGGGAAGCAGTGTGGACGGTTGGGCCGGAAGGGGACGAAACACCATGAGAAGACTAATGATCATCTGCCTGGCGCTGCTGTGCGGGTTTGTTTTCAGCGCTACGGCGGAAAACATGCCGGAGTGGGAGTATCCCCTTAAACCGGAAATCATATATGATTTTGATCAGTATATCGCGCTGGTCAACCGCACCCACTTGCTGGACAGCGGCTACGAGCCCAGCGACCTGGTGGCTACGACGGTCAAGCGCTCCAGCGACGCCGGCGCCACCAAGCTGCGCAAGGCCGCCAGCGACGCGCTGACGGAAATGTTCGACGCCGCGTCCGAGGCGGGCTATACCCTGTACCTGAAAAGCGCTTACCGCACCTATCAGACCCAGAAAACCATGTACAACAACCGCCTGCAGAAAATGGGCCGCGACGACGGGCTGGTGGCTTATCCGGGCTCCAGCGACCATCAGACCGGCCTGGGCGCGGACATCCTCAACTACGCCTGGACGAAGAAGGACGGCATGAACAAGGAATTTGCCAAGACGGCGGAAGCCCAGTGGATGGAAGCGCACTGCCACGAATTTGGCTTCGTCCTGCGCTATATGGAGGACAAGGAAGACATCACCGCCATCAAGTTTGAGCCCTGGCACTTCCGTTACGTCGGCAGGGAAGCGGCCGCTTACATCATGGAAAACCACCTCTCCCTCGAAGAATTCACCGAGGAATGGGAAAACTACGTGGCTGAGTATGAAGCAAACGGCGGCAATTTCCACGAGCTCATTCTCTGGCGCGCCCGCGTCCGCGACGCCGTGGTGGTGCGTGTGGATGAGAACGGGGAGGAAGAATACTCTATTTTTTATTGACATGGCAACCAAAATGCTTTCATTGCGCGATAAACTGAAAGCCGCGGGCGCGGCGAAGCCCGCGGCGGAGAAAAAGCCCTTGCCGAAGGACTGCATGGTAAAGGAGATCCGTGTGCCGGTTTCCCGCTTTTCACTGCCACGGGACATATCCGGCGCAAGCCTCGAAATGATGCAGGGCCAGCCCTATCCCGATTTGAGTCGGGAGGATTTTTGCTTTCTGGACACGGAAACCACGGGCCTGTCCCACGGGGCGGGCACGGTTGCGTTCCTGGTAGGCGTGGGATTCTTTGAAGATGAGAGCTTTGTGGTGCGGCAATACCTGATGCGGGACTACGACGAGGAAGCGTTCGTGCTCTCCCGCGTGGCGGAGGATATGGCAAGGAGCAAGGCGCTATGCACCTTCAACGGCCAGACCTTTGACCTGCCGCTGCTGGAAGTCCGCTACACCATGCAAAGGATGCGGGAGCAGTATGTTTCTCGTCCGCACGTGGATTTATTGCCCGCGAGCCGCCGGGTGTGGAAGCTGCGGCTCAGGCACTGCAACCTTACGGCTCTCGAAGAAGCTGTACTGGGGATTCAGCGGGAGGACGATCTGCCCGGCGCGCTGGTGCCGGAGAGGTACTTTAACTTCTTAAAAACGCGGGACTTTTCCCTGCTGGAAGACATCCTGGAGCACAACGAACAGGACATTATCTCCCTGGCGCATATCCTGGATAAACTGCTGCGGCTGCACGATAAGCCGCTGCTGGCCGAAGCGCCGGAGGATTTGTTCAGCCTGGGCCGGGTGCTTGAAAAGCGGGGCAGGGCTGAAGGCGCGCGGATGTGCTACCGGGCGGCGGACAGGGGCAGCGTGTCCATCCTGGCGCGGGGCCGCATGGCGGAAACCTACCGCAGGGAAGGCAACTATCAGGAAGCCGCACGGGTATACAAGCGCATGGTAACCGACCGGCAGGGCGGGCCGGGTCCGCTGATCGCGCTGGCAAAAATCTGCGAGCACAAAACAGGCGACATTCCCGCCGCCATCGAATACACGCGCAGGGCCATTATCCTGGCAGCGGACCAGCAAAATAGCGATATGGCGGCGCTTCAAAAACGATATGAGCGATTGATGAAGAAAGCAAGGAGGCAAGACTGATATGGGAATCCTGGACGGACTGAAGGCGCGCAAGGCGCTGATGACCCAGCAGAAGGGCAACGCCGCGGAGGCGAAAAAAATGTACGATGAATTGTACGCCGGAAACTACATTTCCGCCGCGTACATGCTGCCCTACAGCGTGCTGCTGCTCCGTGAGGGCGGGGAAGATAACTACTTTAAGGTGAAGGAAATCCTGAAAAAAGCGGAAAAGGCCCCCGACCTGGACGCTGGCCGCAAGCAGCAATTGTTCATGAACTACGCCGTGGCGCAGTACAAGCTGGGCGAGATCGAAAAGGCCATCCAGCTGTTGGAAGCCTCCCACCGGAAATCCCCCTGCGGACTGACCTACCAGTCATTGGGCTGGCTGTACGTGGAGGCGGGCGACGCGGAAAAGGCGCTGGCATACAATCAGGAAGCGCTGGACTACGACGACGAGGACCCCATCGTGCTGGACAACCTGGGCCAGACCTATTACCGCCTGCTGCAGGACAAGGAAAAGGCAAAGGAATACTTCGACAAGGCCATCGCCATCAAGGACAGCCAGATCGACACGCTTTACTTCCTGGCCCAGTACGACAAGGAAGCGGGCGATAAGCAGGCCGCGATCGAAAAGATGGAAAAGGCGCTGGAGGGCCGCTTCTCCCCGCTGAACTATGCGACAAAGGAAATGATTCAGAAGGAAATCGACGAGCTGAAAAAGTAAACATATATTTGGAGAGAACCGCTTTCCGCGTTTTTCACCAAGGCAACTGTTCAATTGCGTCGCTTTAAAACGCAAAAGTTATTCTGTCATCCCGACCGAAGCGGAGCGAAGTGGAGGGACCTGAGAAAAGCACATTCCTGCAAACAACAGGTTGTCCGGCTTTCAGGTCCCTCCATTCCGCTCCGTTCTCACTCCGCTCCAGTCGGGATGACAACGTTGCTTTCGTGCTTTTATATGCCTCGGCAGAACAGTTACTCTCCAAGTTTTTTCTCATACCGGGAACAATGATTCGGCTTTTTCAGTCTATATCAATAGAACCGGAAAAGGAGGGGTACGGATGAACCGTTTGCTTGCGCTGCTGCTCGCGCTGCTGCTGCTCCCCGCGTACGGGCTGGTGGAGGACGAAGACGATTGGGATGGCTGGGACGACTGGGATTGGCGGGCGCTTTGGGAGGAAGAAGGTTACTTCGATTTCTGCGACGTACAGGACGGCACCCTCATCATCTTTGAGGGCGTCACTGCTCTGGGATGGGCAGATGATGACGTTTGGGATGATGAATTGGGAATGGATGTGGAGACAGAACCAAAGTTTGAAAGCGGCCCATGCTTTGCGAGGGATACTGAGGGCGGCGATTTTCACAGGGTTTCTTTTCCTTCGACCCTGCGTTATCTTGGTATGGAATCGTTCTGCTTTTACCATTTTATTGAGTTTACGCTTCCAGCCCAATTGGAGGTGTTGGAGCATCTCGCGTTTTATGCCTGCACGTTTGACGTGCTGCGCGTCGAAACAATCCTGCCTGCGGAGGATGTTCTGGAAGGTCTGTATGATTGCTATGTGTCCGCTTACGAAGCGCCGGAGGATCATCCCTTATACAAATCCGTGGACGGGGTGCTGTTTTCCAAGGATGGGAAAACCCTGCTGGCCTATCCGAATTACAGCAAGGCGGAGCATTACGACGTGCCCGCCGGGGTGGAGCGCATCGAAGCAGGCGCTTTCGGCAACGAATACCTGAAAACGATTTCCCTGCCCATCGGCCTGAAATCTGTCGGCGATTACGGCTTTGCGGGCTGCACCCGCCTGCAGTCCATCGCCCTGCCCCTGACGGTGAAGGAAATTGGCAAAGGCATTTTCAATGAATGTGTTTCCCTGGAACTGGTGTCCCTGCCGGAGGGCATGGAAGCGGTTCGGGATGAAAACTATTATTGGGCGGAATACTACCCGGACGACGCCATCTTCCGGGGCGACAACGGCGACACCCTGGGCGGGGAGCGGAGCGAAGGACGCATCGACGCGCCGGGAAGATTATACAAGCGACAGGAAGACACGGATTTATACGACAAAGAGCTCGTGAAAATCTACAACTCCCCGGAAGCTACCACCTCCCATAGCTCTTCCAGGAACGGTAAAATCGTGTATCTCGGCGCATATCAGAATGGCCGGGTGGCGCTGTATGAGCCGCTGAGTGACAGGAGCTACCGGAATGAACTGGGCTGGGCGGATATCGAGGACGTGCAGTATCTTCCCCAGGAAAGCCTGTTCCGATATGCGGACATTCTGCCCCGGGAAACGATGAATGTCTGGTGGGATCATCTGCCGGACTATGCCTCCTGGGTATCCTGGGAAACCACCATTCCTCTGGAGAACAGGGAGTACGACGCCGAACTGTTCGGCCCCTATGTGCGCTTTCAGGATTCTTATTCCCGCGCTGTTTTCGCCTGCCGCGTCGAGGACGCTGTGCTGACGCGGGAACCGGACGGGACGGAGAATGTGTACGGGATCGTGCATTATCATAAAGACCGCTATAAAACGGGAATTCAGATGCTGGACAAGCCAAACGGCCAGTTGGTGAAAGTGCTTGAAAGCGACACTAAGGTTCGTGTGCTGGACGAGGAAGGAGAATGGGTGCAGATCACCGACGGAAAGGATACCGGCTGGGTAAAAAACAGTAAACTGACAAACACCCTTGAACCGGACATTCTGCTGCGGGACGCGCCGGAGGGCGGGAAAGTGAAAACCCTGATCGGCGGCACACAGGTTCAAATTCTGGATGAAACAGAGGCATGGTATCAGGTCACTGATGGCCGGGATACCGGGTGGGTGGAAAAGGTGCAAGTAAAGATTGTACCGGAAGAATAAGGAGGGGACGAACAATGAAACGGTTTCTTTGCGTGTTGTTGATTGGCATGATGTGCGTTCTGCCCGCGCTGGCGGAGGAAACGGGAAATGAAAAAACCGCCGATTCCTGGAGCCAGATCAACCAGGCCGTGAGCAAGGGGGAGGGCTGGCAGCAGGTGGAAACGGACGGCTCCTTCCACTTGGGGGACAAGAAGCCCCTGGAAGGGTATGACAACCTGTTCATCTGCGATTGGGGCACCTATCCCAGCATGGACGGCAGCACGGTCTGCGTGCCCATGGCGATGGAACTGGCCCGGCAATGGCTGGGCCTTCCCGAAGGGGACATGAACGGCTTCGTCACCTTCTCCACCACCCCCTACGCCTATGACCGGCTGACCCAGGGCAAGGCCAATCCCCTGGTGACGATCAAGAGCCAGGGCGTGATGATGGACGACACCCACCCCATCGACCTGGTGCTGGCTACCTATCCCAACGCCGACGAGCGCCAGGCTGCCGCGGACGCGGGGGTGGAGCTGGTGTACGTGCCCTTCTGCTATGACGCTTTCGTGTTCATGGTGAATGAAAAGAACCCGGTGGACAGCCTGACGGTTCAGCAGATTCAGGAAATCTATACGGGCAAGCATAAGACCTGGGCGGACTTCGGCGGGCAGCCCCAACAGTTGGACGCCTACCAGCGGCCCCACGGCAGCGGCAGCCAGACCGCCATGGAGGAAATGGTGATGCAGGGGCTGACCATCCAGGAAGTGGAGGAAAACTACATTTCCGACGGCATGGCCGACGCGGTGGCCCAGATCGGCAACTATGACAACGGGCCGGGGGCGATTGGATACAGCTACCTGTATTATGTGAACACCCTGGTGGAGAACAGCGGCATCAAGGTGCTCGCCATCGACGGCGTAGCCCCCACGGATGATAATTTGCAGTCGTGCGCTTATCCCTTCACCGTCAACTATTATGCCGTCTACCGCAAAGGCGACGAAAACACGGAAGCCTTCGTCAACTGGCTGGTCAGCGACGCGGGCCAGCAGGCCGTCCGACAGGCCGGATATGTGCCGCTGAGATAATCAAATATACACGATTCAAAACCCCCGCGCTGTGATCGGCGCGGGGGTTTTTCGGTTCAGTTGGGATACTTTTTCAGCAGCATATCCAGCGCTTCCCGGAGGAGGATCGCTTCGCCGATGCCCTCCCTTTTGGAAAGGGCGCTGAGGCGCTTGAGTTGATCGGAAGTATAATGCGACGTCTTGGGCACCATCTTTTCCTCCCGGGCCAGGGCCACCTTGTTATGGCCGGAATATTTGGCCCGGTACATAGCGCTCTCCGCTTTGCGCATCAATTCCTGATACCGGGACGCGTCGTCGAACGCCGCGGCGATGCCGACGGAGATGGTCATTTCCTCGTCGTCCGGGGCTTTCACGTTGAACGTTTTCCGCTTCTGCTCCATCAGCAGGAACACTTCCTCTTTCTCCATACCCGTGAACAGAATGCCGAACTCATCCCCGGCAATACGGTAGATCTCCGCATTCTTCGGCAGATCAGCCGCCAGATGCCTGCCCATTTCGATCAGCATCTGGTCGCCCACTTCGATCCCGAAATTCTCGTTGATGTGCATGAAGCTGTCCAGGTCGATCACGGCAATGACCAGTTCCGTGTCGCCGTCCGGATGCGCATCCATGAACTCCGTCACATTCTTCTCGAACTTGTCCCCCAGCGGGAAACCCAGCGCGTTGTTGACTGCCTGATCCTTTTCTTTCATCGGTATTACCTCCTGAATATTATTTTCAAAATAATATTATCATATAGAATAATACTTGTCAATATGCTTTTAACAAATAATATTATATAAATATATTTTCAGAATTATATATAACTAATAAGAGCTTGCACGATTCAAAAAAAGCTGTCTCAAAGTATTGTTCCCAACACAAAAACGGCACAGCGTCCTGCCGATCTGGCCGGTATGCTGTGCTGTTGTTTTTTTATGGATAATGCTTCCCTCAGTTTTCTTAACCGGGCTAAGGATTACTTTTCAAACCCAATCCAGCCAAGCTGAGGATTGCCGTGGCCGCGGTAAGTCAGATACAGACACTGCTTGCCGTCGGGGAAATCCACATCGGCGGTGAAGCGTTCCCACACGTTGGAGTTATGGAGCGGGAGCTCCGCCAGCACCGGGCCGTCGTAAGCGCTGCGGATCTCAAACTTCCCATAGGCGTAGGCGCGGCATTTCACATAGACTTTCTTCACATTCTGGCAGTCGAAGTACTTGAAGCCGATGGTCACGCCGTCGTAGATGTTGGTGATGTAGGCAGGGCGCTTGTCGCCGTCGCCGCCCTCCTGGGTCACTTTGGGCAGGCTGCCGTCCCTGACGTACAGGTCCAGCTTCTTTTCGTCAAACAGATGGCAGGCGATATAAGCGGGATACTCCCCTTCGCCCTTCAGCGGGCCGCCGTTCAGGCCGCAGGAAGTGATTTCCGCCTGCTTTATTTTTCCCTGTTCGTCGAAGAAAATCGGCTCCGCGCAGCCCTGGCGGCTGTACCAGTTGCCGTTTGTCTGGCGATGATAGAAGATGTACCACTGGCCGTTGATTTCCACGATGCTGCCGTGGTTGTTGCCGCCGAGGGCAGCGGGGCGGTCGGCGGGCTTGTACGTATCGATGCCCCGGTCAATATTGCTCACGATCACGCCGCCGTAGGCAAAGGGGCCTTTGGGGCTCTTGGAAGTGGCGTAGCACAGCTCGTGCATCACCTGGGAGGAATAAACGAAATAATAGGTATCGCCGCGCTTACGGATGGAGGACGCCTCAAAGAACGCGTGGCCTTCAAAGCCGGTTCCCTCGGCGTACATCGCGCCGGGCGCGACATAAACGGGTTCTTCCTCAATCGTCACCATGTCCGGCCCCAGCACGGTGCACATCGCGCCGTGACGGGTTTTGTCGCCGTGACCGCAGAAGCCGGTGTAAAGGTAGGTCTTGTCCCCTTCGGTCAGCACGCCGGGGTCGAACTGCGGCTCGTCGCCGGGCCGCTCGCCCAGGCGCACGCCGTTTTTGTCATGCACATAACCCAGGAACTTGTACCGGCCTGCCGGGGAATCGCACACGGCCACGGACACGAAGCCCACGTGGTCGTACACATAATACAGGTAATACCGTCCGTCCGGGCCCTTGGTCACGTCGGGAGCATACAGGCACATCGACCCGTCCGCGTTGCAGGGGTCTGCGTCGCGGGGGAAGATCACGCCCTCGCAGCGCCAGTCGGACAGATCGTTTACCGGGGCCGACCAGCCCATATAATCGCCCATGCAGAATACGCAGCCGTTGAAGAAATCATGGGAACCGTAGACATACACGCGGTCGCCGAACACGTAGGGCTCGCCGTCGGGAATGTATTCCCAGGACGGGAGGTAGGGGTTAAAGGCTTGCTTTTTCATGGATTCATTTCATCCTTTCCAGGTATTTCTTCACGAGGAACGCTTTCAGTTCGTTTTCCGGGCAGAACTGAGCGGCGGCGGTATCGCCGAAGTTCATGCGCATGGGGTTATCCGGGTCAAACGCGGGCCAGGCGGGCAGGGTTTCCCCGTGGGAGCCGTCGCCGTTCGGGTCGCCGGTCTTAATGAAGTTGCACCAGTAGTCGCACATCTGCCGGGCAAGGTCGTAATGCTTGCCCGTGAAGGGACGCCAGCACTTGGCGAGCGATTCAAAGAAGAACCAGATATCGACGGAATGGAAGGTTCCCGGATTGTCCCATCCGGGGATTTCCGCGTCAAACTGGTAATAGTAGAGGGGCAGGTCCCTGCCGGCGCGTTTCTGCGATTCGGCGGCGGCGCGCACGGCGAACTCAATGGAGTTGACCGCGCCTTCTTTTTTGATGCTTTCCTCCGTGGCGGGATGGGAGAAGAAAGAGAGGAAGGCGTCTTCGCAGCCGGGGAAAGCATCCTTCGCCAGCGCTGCCAGGGACGCTTCATCCTTTGTCTGCGGGAAACCGAAGAATTCGCTGCTGGTGTGGCCGATCAGCACCGGGATTTCCAGCCTGTTCTCATCCAGAAACCACTGCTGGCTGTTGCGGTGGGAGAACACACCGTCCACCGCTTCGCCGAAGATGAGGCCTCTGCCGTGCTTGTTTCCCCATTCCAGGCATTTGTCGCGCAGCGTTACCGCGTCGATGGCGCGGGCTTCTTTCAGGCTCTTTACGCCCAGGAAATCAAAGAATGCTTTACCCGTTTCCTCCGCGGTTTTCAGATCGCTGCACAGGCCGAAGCTGAACGGATAAGGCGGGGCGAACGCGCCGCTCTGGATGATGGCGCGCTGGATCAGGCCCTTGTTTTCGGGGCAGGTGATTTGCGCGGATACGCTCATGCCGCCCGCGCTCTGACCGCCGATGGTAATGTTTTCCGGGTCGCCGCCGAAGGCCGCGATATTCCGTTTCACCCAGCGGGTGGCCGCCTGCTGGTCAAGGAAGCCGAAGTTGGCGGGCGCGTTGGGCGATTCCTGCGTGATTTCGGGATGGCACAGGAAGCCGAACACATTCACGCGGTAGTTTACCGTGACCACCACGATGCCGCGCCGGGCAATGCGCTCCCCGTCAAATTCCATTTCGGCGGAATAGCCCACCTGCAGTCCGCCGCCAAAGTACCAAACGAACACAGGCATGTTTTTGCGTCCGTCCGCAGGGGCCCAGATGTTCAAGGTCAGGCAGTCTTCACCCATGGGGATTTCCTTGTCCACGTGCCATTCGCGGTCATACAGGTTTTTGGGGTCGGCGCTGATGGGAGCCTGCATGGGGATGGGCGAAAAAGCATAGGCTTCCAGTTCGCCGTCCCAGTCCGGGCAGGGCTGCGGCGCGCGCCAGCGGTTTTCCCCCACCGGCTGCGCGGCGAACGGAATGCCCTTGTAGCTGGTAATGCGCGGGTCAGCGGCAGGCAGGCCCTTCACCCAGCCGTTTTCGGTTTTTACTTTACGAATCATGACGCATCCTCCTTTGTCGTTATCCATTTTATCATGATTGCCTCTTGCTTTCATTATCGCACAATCAAAAAAAGAATGCAAGGGTATTCCATGGATAAAAAATGGACGTTTCCTGTTATTCGCGTGTCACGCTTCGGATGATCGAATGCTGCTTTATACGAATAGGAAAAAGAGAATGAACAGTCCCTGAAAACCGACGCTGAGGAGCGTGGCGGTCCGCCTGCGCAGCGGCCATTTCGCCGCCGATGTGCCGAGCGGGAGGCTTAAGAAGATGCTGCCCAGCAGAAGCAGGAAATCAGAAAGGGATGACAGGCCTTGGTCGAGCAGCAGTTTTCCTGTCGCGCAGAATCCTGTAAGGCAGAAAACGCAAAAGGAATACCCCAAAAACAGCCGGTAGATCTTCATCCGCCGCTGTTTGGGGTACAGTTTGATCCGTCCATTGCCGCCGTCCAGCAGCAGGCCGAGCCCCAGCCACAGGGCCAGCCCCGCTGCCGCGCCGACCGCGCCGAAAAGCGCTCCGGACAGAGCCATCGCCGGCGCTGCCAGGAGCATCCATTTTCGTGCGCGGGCGGCGTTTTCCATCATTCGGTATACACCGTCAGCTGTTTGAGCATTTCTTCCGCCTTGGCGTTCACGTCGTCCAGGGTTGACGCGCCTTTCAGCGTTTCAGCCAGCGTACGGATTCCCGTCACCAGCGCGGCGCTGTCCGTGACCGCCACCTTTGTGATGGCCTTGTCCACGCTCTGCACGCGGGTCAGCACCATCTTTTTCAGCCTGTCGTCCACCCCACCCTGGTACTGGGTGTTGAACTTCAAGCCCACCAGCGCGGTGTCCCCCATGGGCACGACCCAGGCTTCGTCCACTTCGCTCAGCTTCATGACGGCTTCCTTCATGGCCTGCGCCGCCTGCTTTGCGCTTTCCGCAGTCATCGTGCTGCCGTCGTTCATGGGCTGCGCGGTGCCGCCTGGCATGGCCGTAGCGCCCGCGTTCATGTCCATGCCGTTATTGCCGTTCATGTCGGGAAGCAGCGGCTGAATTGTTACGTTGTTGGTTCCCGGCGTGGGGGATGGCAGGGTGTCCGCGCTGCTGGCGCAGCCGGTGAGCAGCAGGGCCGCCGCAGCCGCCAGCATCAGAATCAAAAGAGCTTTATTCATAGCAAATCGCCTCCTCGCGGCTATTGTGCGCAGGGAGGCGATGATTTATCAGAGGGAATTTTTTGTTGATTTAAGAAAGGAAGTCTTTCGATTAGCTGATTATTTTTTGTTGTCAGTAATCGAGCCGGTAATACCAGAAATAATCACAGATTTTTTCCGTGTAGTATTCGTTGTCTCCGCCGGGCGACACACTTTTCTCTCTCCAGATGAAGCCGTTCCCTTCCAGTTCCAGATACTGGATCAATTCTTCGCCGGAGATGGATAAATAGCCAACCCATGGCGGCTCGATCCCGGCGACAGGCGCGGGGCCGTCCCAAGGGACATAATAGAAGCCTCCATATACCGTGGATGGGCCGAAACCCAAACCGTAACAGTCAAAGAATACGCAGCCATCTTCCTTCAGAATGTCGGGCTTCTTCTCAAAACCGTCGAACAGCGCAAGCGTCTGAGCGTAATCGTTATTCTGAATGTCCGCCATGATGGTATCCGCGTGATCCTGAACGATGGAAAATATGTACTCTTCATTCAGCCGAGGTGGTTGTTTATCCAGCCATTGCTGCCTTGTTTTTACAGCTTTGATGATGGAAACAGCCAACAGGAGCGCTAAGGCAACAGTGATAACCGTATAGAAAAGAACGATGAACGGAAACAGGAATCCTGATTTCTTTTCTTTCATATTGCCTCACTGATACAGCGTACAGCCGCCAATGAACTCCCGCAGCAGCGACAGCGGCGGAATGTCGCGCATGGCTTCGTCGGTGGCGGGCAGAATATAATGAAGGATTTTCAGCAGCCGCCGGGAGCTCAGATGCACCGGATTTTCCGGCGGGATTTCCTTCAGCAGCTCATAAGCGTACCGTTTCAGCACGGCCAGCTCGTAATGCAGCGCGGAGTTGAACACGAAGTCCGCCTGCTCCTGATAGGGAAAAATCCACTTTTCCTCGCCCCGGCGCACGCTGTTCCACATGTTCAGCGTTTCTTCCGGCAGCGTGTTGCGAAACTGGTGATCGCGCACGATGCGCCGCAGCAGCCGCGCGTCGGTGGTGCGGATGCGGTTGTGGTGGTCCAGGTTCAGGCAAGCCAGCTCGCTGATGTATACCTTGCAAATCAGATGCGGGTCAAAGCCCTCGTGCAGCGCGGGGTTCAGGCCGTGGATGCCCTCCATCACCAGGATCTGGTCGTCAAACAGCTGCAGGGGATACATTTCCTTCTCGCGCATGCTGAATTTAAAATCGAAGCGAGGCATCATCACCTTTTTACCCCGAAGCAGCCCCGCAACGCAGCTTCTGAGCAGCGGCACGTCCAGAGCGGAGAGGGCCTCCAGGTCAGGCTGGCCGTCGGCTTCCAAAGGAAGCGCGTCGCGGTCCAGGTAAAAATCATCCAACGATACCAGCACAGGCTTTAAGCCCAGCACTCTTAAATGGATGCACAGCCGGTTGGAAAAGGTGGTCTTGCCGCTGGACGAGGGCCCGGCCACGAACACGGCTTTGGCTTTTTTCTGACACACGCCCTGCGCGATCTCGCCGATGGACTGGTCATGCAGCGCTTCATTCACGCGGATGAACTGCGGAAGCTCGCCGCAGACGATCATGTCGTTCAGATCGGCGGCGTTCATGCAGCCTAAAATGTCGCACCAGCGGTTGGACTGGGCAAAGGAATCCAGGATCTTGGGCAGGGATTTAAACGGCGAAGCCTGGGCGGGATCGTCCGGAGAAGGCATTTGCAGCACCATGCCTTCTCCCTGCAAGCGCAGGCGGAACGCGGACACATAGCCCGTGGAGGGCAGCATGATCCCGTAAAAGTATTCCGCGATGCCGCCGCACAGATACATGGGAAAATAATCATAAGGCCGGTAAGCCAGCAGCCGCGTTTTATCCACGTGGCCGGTTTCCATAAAATACGCGATCGCCCTGTCGCGGCTCCACCGTTCACGTGTGAAGGGCAGGTCTTCCGCCACGATTGTTTCCATTTCCGCTTGCAGCGTGTCCACAGTCTGCTGGTCGGCGTCCCTGTCCAGCAGGCGCATATACACCCCATAGCCGATGGAGTGCTCAATGCGCACGTCGCTTTCCGGCATCACGCGGTGCATTGCCAGCAGCAGCACGAAGCGAAGGGAGCGCTCATAGATCCTGCGTCCTTCCTCGTTCTGGAAGGTGATGGGATGCAGGGCGCTGTCCTCATTCACGGTTTCCCCAAGCTCCAGCGCTTTCCCGCCGCAGAAGCAGCCCAGGGCGGTTTTGCTGTATTCCGGGGCCATGGCTTCGATAATGTCCCGCACGGTCGCCGGGGCGGCGAAGGACTGTTCTTTTCCCAGCATGGAAATGATCATGGGATGCTCCTTTCGGGGAGGGAGTTGAGGGATTAGGGATCAGGCAATAGGCAGTAGACAATAGGAACAAGAAAAAACTATTGAGAGAATAGAATCACGGAAGCTGCAATTCCAGCTTCTGTAATCCCTATTCCCTCATCCCTTCCCCCTCCTGCGCCGCCACCTTCCGCGCCCACTGCAAATGCTTGGTGTGGACGTAGGCGGGGCTTTGCTCGTCGGAGAGGGAGGAGGAACGGGTCATGATGCGCTTGCCCTCGTCGTTTTTGCCGAAGGCCAGCTTCACGAAGGCCAGGCCGTGCTGAGCGCAGTCGGCCAGGGCCATGTATTGGTCGTTCTTCTGCAGCACGTATCCTTCCGGCACCTCCATGCGCTTGCCGCAAATGGGGCAGGGCGGGTTCATGGCGGCGGCGCTCTTCATGGCGTCCTTTATGGAACGCACGCGCAGGATGGCGATGCATTCACGCTTGGCGCGGTCCAGGTGCTGCAGTTTCCGGGGACTTTGCGGATAGTTCAGCACCTTGGCCGGGTCGGGCATTTTGGCGAACACCAGCGCGGTGTAATAAGCGTCGTTCACCGCGTTGTGGAAGGGCATGGCTTCCTCGTCCGGCACAATTTCCAGCTGCTCCATGGCGGCCTTTAACCCCTTTCGCTCCTTGGCGTTGCCGGTCACTTCGCCGAAAAGCTGCTGGGCGTCATAGAATTTGGGCAGTTGGGTTTCGCATTTGAAGAACGCCATGTTCTGAGCCAGCACGGAAATGTCGTCGCAGCCCCAGGTGAGCAGCACATAATCCTCCCCGCACCACTGAGCGAAGGCGGCCATGGCCTCGTTGAAGTTCGGGGCGTCGGCAAGATCGTCCTGGGTGATATGGGTGATGCGTGAAATGCGCGGATGCAGCCGCACGTAATGCTGGGGCTGGATGAGCTGGGAAAACGAATCCACCACCTGGAAGCTTTCGTCCACCTTCACCGCGCCGATCTGAATCATTTCAAACAGCAGCTTGGCCCCCACGCTCTTGAAAGCGGGGGAACGGTAGGAGATGGGCTGGTTCCATTCCAGGTCCAGGATGATATATTGCATGGGGAACGTCTCCTTTGGTAATTAGACACTTACAAGCAAAAACCTTCGTAAATTGGCAAAAAGACTGAAACCCTTATTATGGCTTTCTCGGAAGGGGGTCTGGGGGATAGACCTCATCCGGCGCTTCGCGCCACCTTCCCCTGCGAGGGGAAGGCAATCTTTGGCCTCCAAAGAGCGGTTTCCCCCAGAAAACTCCTCCGGTTTTTCCGGGTTAGGGATCGAGCTTGTATTTTTCAAACGCTTTTTCCGCGTCCCAGCGAAAATCGCGCAGGGTCAGGAAGAGCATCAAGGCGAGAGAGGGAATGTAAGCCCACCAGCCCAGCCACAGGCACAGCGCTGCGCCGACGAACAGAATGACGCCGACGAGCCTGAACAGCTTAAAGTAGTCCTGCACGATGCGGGCGCGGTCGTACTTTGCCTGCTGCTCAGCCGTAAAGAAATTGAACCCGTTGATCAGCTTGCAGGCTTTTTCCTTTTTGACCGCGAAGATGACGGCGAAGATCAGAAAGACCGAGCCAATCAAAATTAGGTTGAGGCTCAGCGCAAGGTTCGTGCTCATAAGCCGCTTCCTTTCCACGCCTCGGCGGCGCTTTTGCCCGCCAGCGCGCCGGTGCTCCAGGCGATTTGCAGGTTGTAGCCGCCGGTGTGCGCGTCCACGTCCAGCACCTCCCCGGCGAAGTACAGCCCTTTCACCGCCTTGCTTTCCATGGTGTTCGGGCTGACGCCCTTCACGTCCACACCGCCCCGCGTGATGATGGCTTCGTCAATGGGCCGGGTGCCGATGACGGTCAGGGGCAAGGCTTGCAGATTGTCAGCGATGGCGCCGCGCATTTTGGCGGACACCTGGCTGCACGGCGTCTTTCCGTCCAGGCCGCAGAGCGCCGGGAACAGCGCCGCAAAGCGCGCGGGCAGCAGCGTTTGCAGCACGGTGGACAATTGCTTTTTCCCCGCCGCGGTAAGCTCCCGCGTCAAGCGCTGATCCAACTGTTCCCGGGTCAGGCCGGGCTTTAAGTTCAGCGCGGCTTCCGCCTTGCCGCTTTCCGGGAGATGGCTGGACAGCTCGATGGCCAGCGGCCCGGAAATGCCAAAATGAGTGAAGAGCAATTCACCCAATTCAGAATAAATTATTTTACCACAACTGACCCCATTTAGGCAAACATTTTTTAGCGTTAATCCCTGCAATTCCGTGGGCCAGGTTTCTTTCGTCCGCAAGCCTACCAGCGAAGGCAGCGTGGGGGAGACGGACATGCCCATCTCCCGTGCCCATTTCAGCCCGTCGCCGGTGGAGCCAGTGGAAGGGTAGCTCACCCCACCGCTGCATACGATCACGGCGGAAGCGGGCAGAATTCGCCCATCGGCCAATTCCACGCCGGTGACGCGGTTTTCTTCTGTTAGAATCCGTTTCACTTCGCAATGCAGCCGGATATCCGCGCCCGCCTGGCGCAGCCCTTTTTCCAGAGCCTTGGTTACGTCGCTGGCGTGGTCGGACACGGGAAACGCTCTTCGTCCCCGCTCGATTTTCGTTTCGCAGCCCAGGTCGCGGAGCAGGGAAAGCATATCGAAGGGGCCCAAAAACCTGAGGGCGCTGTACAGAAACCGGGGATTCCGGGGCACCTCGCGCAGAAATTCTTCCACGTCCTCGCATGTGTTGGTCACATTGCAGCGGCCCTTCCCGGTGATATAAACCTTCTTCCCCAGCTTTTCGTTCTTTTCCAGCAGCGTCACCTTCGCGCCGCCCCGCGCCGCGAACAGCGCGGCCAGCATCCCCGCTGCCCCGCCGCCGATCACAATGATGGAGGGTGTCATGGATTGATTTATCTCCTAACCCGGATGAATTGGATGAGAATTATTAAGGAGAGTGCAGAGTACAGATGTATTTACTTTATCTACGCTTCTTTTAGAAATTCATAAATTAGTTTAAGAAACCTTACCGTACTTTCTCCCTGCGTATCGTGAGTGTCTCTTGCCAGGTGCTTCAATAGAAAAAATAATACCAAATAAAACACAAAGAGAATAATTTATGAAAACCACTATTCCATACTTGATGAGTATTGACTCTTGAATCACATTCACTAAATCATCTGTACTTTATTGTCTCTCCTTATTTTAGTTCTTCCATGAACCCGGAAAACAGGTTCCCGCACTCCCGGTTAAAGTCCGTAAAGTCCCCCAGGAAGGTGCAGGTGATATAGCCCCGGCGGAGCCAGTAGTAGTCGCTGCCTTCCTCGGGCTGCTCCATGGGCACTTCGGACGTGTCGCTGGCGGTGAGCCAGAAATAGGTCTGCCCCAGGGGACTGACCCGCTTTTCGTAGCCGTCCACATAATACGCCCGGCTGAGGGGGCAGAGCTTCAGGCCCTTGAGTTCCTCAGGCGGAATGGCGGGGGCGTTCAGGTTGATGAAGCCGAAACGCGGCAGTTTGATCTGCTGAAAATGCTCCGCCATTCGCACGGCCAGATCGGCCAGGTTTGCCCGCATGGCGTCATCAGCCTTGGGCATGATGGACACGGCCATGGATGGGATATAGCACATGGCCGCCTCCCGCGCGGCGGCGACGGTACCGCTGTAATACACCGCGCTGCCCGCGTTCTCGCCGTTGTTAATGCCGGAGAGGCAGTAATCAAACGGCTCGTCCACGATGAACGGCGCAATGCGGGTGCAGTCCGTGGGCGTGCCTTCCACAGAATAAGCCCTTGCCCCGTCCCAGGGGATTTCATGCACCAGCAGCGGCGCGATCAGGGTGATGTGCTGGCTGTTGGCGCTGCATTGGCTGCTCGGGCCGGTAACGGTCACTTTATGCCCGCGCCGGACAGCCGCATCAGCCAGGGCTTTGATGCCTACGGAATGGATGCCGTCATCATTAGTAACCAGAATGTGCAAAAAAACGCCTCCTTCTTTGAGGTACATGCTGATCTCGGTGAACGGGAGGAAGCGCTGCGCATCCTTCCTCATTTTCTATTATAGCGGAAATATCCGCCTGGCGCAAGCATAGGATAAGGAGAAAAGGAAAGGGGGCGTTCGCGTGGCGTTTGGATTTGAAATCCTGCACGGACGCGGCGGCGCGGCGGGACATTGCCGGGAGTTGGGAGAGAAAAAGGAGATTCACATTCGCGGCCTTGCGCCGGGAAAGCAATGTATTCTGTACGCCTTACTGGACGATGGCGCGGAAAAACTGGACGAACAGACTGCGGACGGCAATGGACAGGCGATGCTGACGGGGAACGGCGGTTTTCCAATTTTAGTTGCCTCAGATGGCAGGGTGCTTCTCTGGCAGGGCAGGGAAGAAAACTATTTGCGGGCCAGCGAATGGATGAAGCGGGAACAAGCAAAAGCCGGAGAAGCGCAGCAAGCCGCCTCCTCAGAACCGATTAGCGAACAGGAGGAACAGCCTGTCACCGAGCAGGAGGACACGGCCCGAATCCTTGCCCGCGACCTGGAAGAGATCCAGCTTCCTCCCGAATCCGAACCGTCATACGCTTTGCGATCCCCCGGAACGGGCGACCCCGTGGACACACTGCCGAACTGAAAGGAGCGTTTTCATAGGTCTCCTTCCTTCCTCCAGCCCAGCACCCGCCGCTTCATGCCCTCGATGTCCAGTACGCCGAGGGCAAAGCCCTTGCGGATGAGCGCCTCGGGCACGAATTCGTCGTACTTTTCAAAGACCGGCACTTCCTTGGGATAGACCAATTCCATGGGGTCGAAGTCCTTTTCCGTTTCCTCGGCGGTGATGCGGTAAAACTCCGCTTCGCTCACCTGCATGGTGAATTGGAGGTAATAGGGCCGCGCCGGGCTCATACCTTTCAGGCCCAGCCGCCTGCCACAGCGGACTTTAAGAAACCGCTCCAGCGCGAGGAAAGCGTAGCTGCCAAGCCAGGGGAACAGCGCCCACATCTTCCCGCCAAGGGAAATGAGCGGTTTTTCAGCCATGCCCGATTTCCGATAGGTTTCCCGCGCTTCGGCAAGGCGGCAGACTGCGCGGCGCATGAGATAGGGGTACTGCGTTTCCTCAGCCAGCACGCCTTTCATCCGCTCCAGGATGCGGGTGTGGATGTCGCCCGCCACGTCGCCGAAATAGGCGGGAATGTTCCCTTTCACCATCGTGCAGTAGACCGTGCGCTTTTTGTGATCCACCTCGTCCACCACCCACACCCGGCCCGCGATGGCGATCTTGTCCCCGGCGGGCGGCGGCTTCACGATGGTGCCCAGCTCTTCCGAACCGGCGCGGACGGTGTATTCGATATTCTCCTGGAACACGGCGTAAAACTTGTAATTGTTCACCACACGCTCCCCGTTAAGGCCCACGATCAGCCCGCCGTTTTCCGTGCGGCTGATGTGGTCGATGGAGAGCAGGTGCCGAAGCAGCACGCGGAGATCATCCTGGGTGATTCGCCGGAAGCAGTTCAGCGTCAGCACACGGGAGGCCAGTTCCCCCGGCGTCATTTCCCCGCAGGAAGCCAGCGTGCTCATGGTCTGGTGGTAGAGCAGGGAATAGGGCAGGCGTTCCGTGCGCGGCGGCTCCACGAAGCGCTCTTCGATATACAATTGCACCAGCGCGATGCCCTGGAGCATATGCCAGGGGATGTAATCGGGCAGCATGGCGCGGGCTTCCGGGTGGTCTTCCCGCATCACGAACCACATTTCCGCCGGCGCGCCGCGCCGCCCGGTGCGTCCCATGCGCTGCAAAAACCCGGACACCGTGAACGGCGCGTCGATCTGGAATGCGCGTTCCAGCCTGCCGATGTCAATGCCGAGCTCCAGCGTGGCGGTGGCGCAGACGGACATGAGGGAGTCGTCGTCCTTCATTTCCTCCTCGGCGCTCTCGCGGTAGGAAGCGGACAGGTTGCCGTGATGGATCAGGAAGCGGTCGGGTTCGCGGTTGATTTCACAGTACTGCCGAAGTTGCTGGCAGACGAATTCGCACTCCTCCCGGCTGTTGGTGAACACCAGGCACTTTTTGCCCCGGGTGTGCTCGAAAATGTAGCCTACGCCTGGATCGGCGGCCTTCGGCGCGGTGTCGGAAGGCGCTTCGGGCTCCGGCAGTTCGGCAAAAATGGACTGGCCTTCGTCGGCCTGGGGCGGGGTGTTGAAGAAATGCTCCATGGACAGACGCCACACGTCCCTGCCGCCGTCAAACCTCGGGATCACCGTACCTCGCCCGCTGCCCGCCGCCAGGAAGCGACCCGCTTCCTCGGGATTGCCGATGGTGGCGGACAGGCCGACGCGCCGGGGCCTGCATCCCGCTGTTTTGCACAGCCGCTCGATCAGGCAGAAGGTCTGCCAGCCGCGGTCGCCGCGCAGGAGGGAATGAATCTCGTCGATCACGATGAAGCGCAAATCCCCGAACAGCGACGGGATTTCCATGTGCTTGTTGATCATCAGCGATTCCAGGGATTCCGGGGTGATTTGCAGGATACCCGCCGGATGGCGCAGGAGCTTTCGCTTCTGCGTCTGCGGCACGTCGCCGTGCCAGCGGTACACCGGGATGTCCTGTTCCTCGCACAGCTCGTTCAGCCTGCCGAACTGGTCGTTGATCAGCGCTTTGAGCGGTGCGATGTACAGCACGCCCACGGACGCGGAGGGGTTTTCCTCCAGCAGCGTAAGGATGGGAAAAAACGCCGCTTCTGTTTTGCCCGAGGCGGTGGAAGCGGTGAGCAGCACGTTTTCCTCCGTGCCGAAGATGGCGTCCCCTGCGGCGTTCTGCACCGCGCGCAGGGCGTGCCACCCGGAGCGGTAAATGTAATCCTGAATGAACGGGGCATAGCGGCTGAATACGTCCATGGCGGTTCCTCGTGTAGTTGATCTTATAAATCCATAATAGCTATGTTATTTAGGATGAGAGACGATGGGGCGAGGGCCTCTGCGGCCCTCGTGCACCTGCACCAGGAGATTTCATCTCCTGGACCTCTTGCCCTGGAATCTGCATGAGAGGGAGAATGAAGTTGTTTTCCAGTGATGCGGGGAAGGACGCGGAAACCTGGCTTGACGCCATTGTCCTTCTGGCCCGGCGGCGAAGCCGCCAACCCGGACGCTTCGCGTCCGGGGAAAGCCGGGATAAATCACCAGGGGGAAAGCGAGCTTTCCCCTGGGATTTTCCCGGCTTTCTTGGGCCAGAAGCCTCAAACTTCCGTAACCCCAGCGCGGCAGGCGGAGGTGGTTGTTTTTTCCCAATGGAGTCATTTCGCCAGTTGCGGGTCCAGGGGGGATCATCCCCCTGGTCAGGGTCTGGGGCGGATAGCCCCAGCGTTCTCCTTGTTTGTTTTTGTAAAGACTTTCATCCTTGAAAACATGGCTGCTAACGGTATTAAATGGTAAACTCCGCGAAATCATCATCCGCTTCGTCCGACACAGCGTCGGACTTGGCGTAGGTGAAATCCTCCGACCGGAGCAGCGTTTCCACGGTGAGGGCAGGGTTCTGATAGAGCAGGTCGAGCAGTTCGATAAAGTCCCGAATGATCTCGCGGGGCGTGATGTTCAGGTCGGCCCCGATGCGCTCGTACTCGATTTTGATGAACGCCGCCAGGTCGCCGTCGGTGAGGCGCTGGTCATAGCTATAGAGGTCGGCGTGCATCCCGGCCAGCTTTTCGCACAGCACCAGCATTTCCTCTGCCGTCAGCGGTTCCAGACGGATGACCGGGGCCAAAAGATCCCGCGCGCCGGGGCGGGAAAACTTTCCTTCCGCCAGCCGTGAGCGAAGGGCTTCGTAGCTGTATACGCCGCGCCGTTTGTCCTCCACGGCCTGGGGCGTCGCGCTCATGATGATACCCAGGTACCGCGCTTTCCCCTGCAGGGTGTCGTTGTACATGGTCAGCAGCTTTTCATAATTGTACTGCCGGGAAATGGCGTTGGGGATTTTGTAGATGTTCACCAGCTCGTCGACCATGATCATCATGCCCTGGTAGCCCGCCAGGCGGAAGAAGGAGGCGAACAGCTTGAGATAATCGTACCAGTCGTCGTCCGTGATGATGATGTTCACGCCCAGTTCTTCCCGAGCTTCGCGCTTCAGGGCATATTCGGCCCGGAACCAGCGCACGACCTTCGCTTTCGTTTCGTCGTCACCGTTCACATAGGCGTGATAATAAGCCGACAGCAGCCGTGCGAACTCAAAGCCGTGCACCAGCTCGCTAATGGAAGCGGTAACGGCGTTGATTCTCAGATCCACCGCCTGGGTCAGCTTTGGGTCGCCGGGGGCCAGTCCCGTTTCCTGGGCCGCTTCGCTCTGCACGGTGCTGATCCACCTGTCCAGCACCAGGGTCAGCGCTCCGCCCTCGGGGCGGGTTTTGGTGGACAGGTTGCCGATCAGCTCCCGGTAGGTGGCCAGGCCTTGACCTTTCGTACCCTGCAGGCGCCGTTCGGGGGACAGATCGGCGTCACAGACGATGAATCCCCTGTCCATCACATAATTGCGGATGGTCTGCAAAAGGAAGCTCTTGCCAGAGCCGTACCGCCCCACGATGAACCGGAAGGACGCTCCACCCTCGGCGATGATGTCCACGTCATGCAGCAGCGCGTGAATCTCATTCTTCCTTCCCACGGTGATATAGGGCAGGCCGATGCGCGGCACCACACCGCCCTTTAAGGAATTCAGCACCGTCTGCGCGATGCGCCGGGGCACTTTTTTGGTTGCTTCGCTCATTGTTGTCCTCCAACCAGCCTTCGGATATCCTCGATATAATCTTCCACCAGGGCGATGCCGCCGCCGTTTTCCTCCAGCACGCTGTCGCCGATTTCATCATAAAACGCTTCGTTGATGCTATCCACGACCACGGAGGGCAGCAGGCGGCGTTCCCGGATGATGGCGTCCGCGGACTGACCTGCCAGCAGCGCGCGCAGGATCTGCAACTGAATATCGTCCAGCGGGACGGCGGGCATGGCCTGCGATACCGCTTCCGGTTCAGCCTTTTCGGGGCTTTCTTCCGCTTCGGCCATCTCCTGCTTTTCTTCCTCGGTGAGCAGGCTGTCCCGCGTCGCGAGCGCGTCCTTCCGGATCTGATCCAGGCCGGACAGATTCAGCACGATTTTCGGCCTGGCCGCTTCCTCCTTCTCTTTCCTGTCCGCTTCGATCACCGCGGCGGCGATGGGTTTCGCCCAGGCTTCCTCCGCTTTTTCCTTCAGCGGATGACCTGTTTTGAGATAAAGTCGAAGCTGCCTGTCCGTTTCATGGAGAAAGCCGTAAAACCGCCCGCGGTCAAAGTACAGCGTTTCATAGCTGTACACCTGCCACTCGCCATGCTCGCACTGGTATTTCCGGCAGGCGTTCAGTTGGAAGCTGACGCCGTCCAGCTTTCGCCGTTCCCAATAGATCGCGTTCATCAGCGGACGCCAGGGAAAAGGGGACATGGCGCCGAAGCACTGGGTGAACAGGTTTTTACCGTTCCATCCTTCCGTAGCGCAGCCTTGTTTCCATGCTTTTGCGAACAGGGCCTTTCCCTCGTTCTGGCTTTTCAGAATGACCGAGGAAAACATCAGCTTTTCTTTGGCGAGCATAAGCAGGGCGGAATACACTTCTTCGTCCGTGTGCCCGCCCGGGTCGCGCAACACGGCCATGGCCCCGTCCCGGGCCAGCATGCCTGGGTCCGCGTACTGCCGCGCTTCCTCCGGGTGCATGCCGTAAATGATCGCAAACTCCATCATCCAGCGGCGCAGCTTTTTACGGAGATATTCATCGCCATAGCCTACGTCGAGATACGCCGTTTCAAATTCGCGCATCTTATTCAGGCTGTCCCGCGGGGAAGACGTGCCAATCTGGTTCAGCAGTTCACAGAGATAAATATTCACAAAGACGCTGTTGACAGGCCGGAACACGCCTTTGCGAACGGCGGTGCGCCAGGTGAAATAGCCGCGCAGCTGCTTTGTGTTCAGCGCCTGATACGTGGGATAATATACGTCGAACGGGCCGTCCCAGGGGTGGTCGTCCTCATAGTCCCGCATGAACATGCCCTGCAGATAGAACTTTTTTCGTTCATCATAGTAGGTTTGGAAGCGATAATCGCACAGCTGCCGCATTTTGCGGATCTGTTCAGGGATAGGCTCCCGCTTTTTTACCGGAACAGCGTTTGCCCGCGGAAGCGGCGTATCCTGATAAACGGAGCCTTTGACAGCGGGCCGATCGTCCAGCACCACAATGTTTCCCGGCTGCCGCGCGGCCTGCATGGCGCGGTCGAACAGGCGGCGCACCACTACCGGCTCCGTCCGCCCGTCGAATTCAACGCCCACCCAATTGATTCCCTGCATCCTGAAGGGCTTCCTGATATAGTCCGCATGGATTGCTGCCAGGATATTCGCACCGCATTTGATGTCGCACCGCTCGATTTCCTCGCCGGCGTCGTCGTTCCACTCGCGCATCAAAAGCGCGGCCCATTTCCCGGTGTTTGGGTCGCACAGCATCGAGCAGCCGGGAAAAGCGTCCCATTTGCGCTGCTCGGTGATCCGGTATTTTTCCCTGGCGTAGGCTGTCAAATCCGCTAAAGTCATGCGCTGCGTCCTGTAACTGATCGTTCTCTGTTCTCCTTAGCGGCAAAAGCAAACATTCTTTCTCCGCACAATTCTATTTTACCATGATTACAGAATATATCAAGCATGAATTGATTTCATACCATTCTCTAATGAATTGTTGAGGTATACCATGTAAGCCGGAAAACGGTATGGAAATGGGCAAAGCGGTGGGATGGGACACCAAAGAGCCTGGAAGAACAGAGCCGGAAACCGCACAGCTTTCCGCGAGCGCAGACGGCAAAGGAAATCAAGCTGGTGCTACGGATGCGGAAGAAGTACGGTGAAGACCTGCTGCTGGCATACCAGAAAGCATGCGAATACGGATATACGCGCAGTTATGGGTGTTTCAAAAGACTGCGAATCAGGAGCTTCCCTTGAAGAAAAAGGCGAAGAAATGGCAGAACAAACCCTACCAAAGGGCAGAATATCCGGGACAGAAGGTACAGATCGACGTGAAGTTCGTTCCCAGCTATTGCGTGGCGGACGGCAACAAGTATTACCAGTACACAGCCAAGGACGAATGTACGCGCTGGACATACAGGGAGATGTATGCAGAACACAGCACGTACAGTTCCCAGCAATTCCTTCTCAGCCTGGTTGCTCACGCGCCATTTATGATCCGGGAAGTGCAGACGGATCGATCCCTCTCCCTAACTTTCCGTGAAGAACCTTAGAATTTGATATTCAGACATTGCAATGAAACAGCGCCGCCCGCGGGCGGCGCTGCGCTGTGAAATTTTGTCTTATTTTACGGTCAGCGTGACGATATTGGAAAACACGCTTCCAGCGGCGTTTTTCACTTCGCACTTGTACTTGTAGCCATTGTGCCGCACGGCGGTGGTCAGGGTGTAGGTGGCTGAAGTACCGTTATTAGTCACCGCGATCCAAGTGCTTTCACCGGGTTTCTGATAATACCACTGATAGCTGGTCGCCCCGGTCGCAGTTACTTTGAAGGTGGCGGTCTTGCCAACTACAGTTGATACGTTGGAAGGCTGGCCTGTGACGGAGTAACCATTTTATGCTAATATACATATGTAACAAAATGAGTGAAAAGATTCAAAAAAGTACACCTTGCTGAATTATTCTCATGATTCAGCAAGGCGTATTTATTGAATTGATTTTTTTCATGATATACGGTATACTGGAATCAAAGGAGGTGTCGCTATGCCAACTATCAGTATGTTTTATGGGATCATCGTACGGATGTACAGCGAGCCGGACAGCCCGCATCATGAGCCGCACATTCATGTGGAATACTCCGGCCAGAAAGCCGTGATTGCCTTAGACGGACATGTCATTGCCGGGTCAATACCGAAAACAAATTGAGAATGGTGCAGGTATGGATGGATATTCACCAGGAAGATTTACAGGCCAATTGGAACCTGCTTTACAGCGGCGAAGCTGCTTTCAAAATCGAACCTTTGAAATGAGGTGGGCTTATGAATCCTCAAGCGCTCAGCGTTGAACCCTTGGAGAATTATCAGCTTCGCGTGGGATTTGATAACGGAGAAGTGCGGATATTTGACGTGAAGCCCCTGATTCGCGGAAGCTGGATGGGTGAATTGGCGGATAAAGCGTACTTCAAAACCGTGCGCATCGGCGGGCTTTCCGTCGAATGGCCCCATGAGCAGGATATTTGTCCCGATCAGCTTTATGAATGCAGCAAACCTGTCACCCCGGAGAGCGTCTGTTAAGGACGCTTTTTTCGTATATCCGTGCTTTGTAGTGAAACGACGACGGGGCCATGCCACACTCCGCCGCGGCCTGCTTGACGCTGATTTTCTTCGCGCGTCACCGCTGGTAGACCTCATGGAAATTAGAGGGCAGCGGCGCGGGCGGGCGACCGAAACGCACGCCCCGGGCCTTGGCAGCCGCGATGCCCTCCGCTTGGCGCTGGCGGATGTTCACTCGCTCATTCTCCGCCACAAAGGAAAGCACCTGCAAAACGATGTCGCTTAGAAACGTGCCCACCAGGTCTTTGCCCCGCCGGGTGTCCAGCAGCGGCATGTCGATCACGCAGATGTCCACGCCTTTCTCCTTCGTCAGCACCCGCCACTGATTCTGTTTTTCCTCATAGTTCCTGCCAAGCCGGTCAATGCTTTTGATGTACAGCACATCGTCCTTTTTCATTTTCCTCAGCATTCGTCTGTACTGCGGCCTCTCGAAATCTTTGCCGGATTGCTTGTCCACAAAAATGCTCTCTTCCAAAACCCCAGCCGCCTGCAGGGTGATCAGCTGGCGGTGCTCGTTCTGATCCGTGCTGGAAACACGGGCGTAACCGTATACCTTTTCCATCGTCTTTCCCCTTTCTGTAAACGCGCTGATCCGTGAAAGCGCGGGCTGTGTTTTTTGCCCTTTACAGTATGAAGAAAAGACCGGGTAAAAGAGAGATCCCTTGAAGTATGCAATGGAAAAGAAAGGCGAAAGCATAAAGAGCTAAAAATCTCAAAAAACGTATTGACAGACTGGCAAAACTGTGCTAAACTCTATTTCTGTCAGCAGGGATGGTTCCGCATGGAACCGCCTTCGACGCAGCTCCGCGGCGACATGCGCCTGTAGCTCAGCTGGATAGAGCAACGGCCTTCTAAGCCGTGGGTCGGGGGTTCGAATCCCTTCAGGCGCGTCCAATCCGCTTATGGTGGGTATAGTTCAGTTGGTTAGGGCGCCAGATTGTGGCTCTGGAGATCGTGGGTTCGAGTCCCACTACCCACCCCATTTTCCTGGACATGGCAGGTACCGTTGGGGTGTAGCCAAGCGGTAAGGCAAGGGACTTTGACTCCCTCATTCGTAGGTTCGATCCCTGCCACCCCAGCCATTGTGACCCATTAGCTCAGGTGGTAGAGCACTTGACTTTTAATCAAGGTGTCCGGGGT
>JAFWQM010000133.1 GCA_017509065.1 Clostridia bacterium | reverse complement strand
GGTAATGTGTTTTTTTGGGGGGTAAGCGCTCTTTGGACGCAAAAGAGCGCTTCCCCCCGCCCCCCCCTCCGAGAAAGTTGTAAAGGGATATTGGAGAAAAATTTCTATGATAATGAATTGCTTATTATTTTTTTTGATATTCATTGTCCTGCTTCCCTCCTCTCTTGCGGAGGAAGCGCCTGTTCCGGCGCATGAGCTGCCGGAGGAGTTCTGCTATGTCCACGAGATCATCCCCGACGTGATCCTGGACATCCGCTACGCCGGCACGCACAACTTTGTCGGCGATCCCATCGACGGCTACGAAGCGCCCTTCGCCATCCTGACCAACGAGGCGGCGGAAGCGCTGAAGGAAGCGGCGGACGAGTTCCGCGCCCTGGGCTATCGGATCATGATCTTCGACGCCTACCGCCCGCAGAGCGCGGTCAGGCATTTCGTGCGCTGGTCGGAAATCAAGGACGACATGCGGATGCAGGCGGAGTTCTATCCGGAGTTCAAAAAGAAGAGCCTGCTGGTGGATCAGGGCTACATCGCCCGCAACTCCGCCCACTGCCGGGGCAGCGCCGTCGACATGACCCTGACCGACATGGATGGCAATCCCTTGGATATGGGCACCTGCTTTGACTATTTCGGCAAGCTGGCCTGGCACGGCGCAAAGGGCGTCACCGCGGAGCAGACAGCCAACCGCAATCTGCTGCGCGACGTGATGAAGCGCCACGGCTTCAAGCCGTTCGACAACGAATGGTGGCATTACCGCCTGAAGAACGAGCCGTTTAAGGCGGGCTTTGATTTTCCGGTCAAATAACCTGTGAAAGGAAGCGTAGAAAAGTGGATCAGGTCAATCAAATCCATTGGTTGAAAAAGCCCATGGTTGATCAGTGTGTCCGCATTGCTGAAGAAGAGAAGAATGTACGTCGGATGATCATCTTTGGCAGCAGCGTCACGGAAAAATGCCGGGAGGACAGCGACGTGGACATCTGCGTGGACATGCGAAGCGGACAGACTTCCCCGGAAACATACCGCACGCTGATGCGCATGACCAAAGCCTGCGGCTTGAACTGTGATATCGTTTTCTACGGCGATATCAAAGGCAGATTGAAAGACGAAATAGAACAAAACGGGGTGACGGTGTATGTATCTTAATCACGCCGACGCGGATATTACGGCGGCCTGTTTGCTGCTGTCGCCTGTCGGCAACCCGACCAATGATGAATACATCCTCGATATTGCCGCGTACCATGTTCAGCAAGGAATAGAAAAGTGCCTGAAATATGTGCTTCATGACCTGTCTGGAGCAGACGATTCCCAGAAACGATTCAGGACGCACAACCTTCTGGCATTGATTGCGCTGACAGAAGAGGAAACAGCATATATTGTGCCGCAGGAAATCAAAAACATCGCGGCAATGGTCACTTCCTGGGAAAGCAGCGCCCGATATGGAAGCAGCCCGGTCGCGGCCAAAGAGCAAATCGCATCTGTCATTGGATTGTATGACATGCTGCGGACGGACGCGCTTCAATTCGCAAAAACTGTATCTTCACAGTGAAGCGCTTTTGTATCTCCGCGCCTCCTCCAGCAGGTCGTCGGAAACGGCCAGCAGCTGTTCTTCCGTGTAAGCGCGCTGGGTGTACTGCTGCTCCGACACCGTTTTCGGCTTTGCCACTGCCGACGCGGGCCCAGCCTCGTCCTCCCAGCGCCTGCCGGACAGCCAGGTGGCGGGCAGGGGAATATAGCGCCCGCCCTCGCGCGTCCACTGGTCGCTCTGCCGCTGCGCCTGGATGGCGGCCTGCATGCGGGCAATCAGCGCTTCATCCGGGGCCAGGTTATCCCAGGCTGCCCGGGCGTCCTGCCGGCCCTGTTTCCTGGGATAGATGTGCCAGAAATCCTCAAAACCCGCCGCCGCCCCCTCGGACTCCCCCTCGCAAGAGGGGGGCTCTTTTTTCGTTTCTCTTCTCTCTTCTTTCTTTTTTCCTTTTTCTTCTTTCTTTATTTCTTCTTTCTTGGTTTCTTCCGGTTTCGTCAGGTTATTTTGGGTTTCGTCAGGTTTCTTCAGGTTTTTTTCTTTGTCTTTTGCTTTTTTCGGCCTGCCGCCCAGTTTGCCCTTTTCCACGGTGGATTCGTAGGCTTCGATGTCCCGATCCACCATCATTTTGAAGATGGGCCACACGAAGCGCTCGTTTCCCTCCAGCTTGGGTTCCTGTCCGTCCCGGGCATAGCGATGCATCGCCAGCAAAAGCCGGCCCTTTTCCTCGTCGTTCAGCGCCGCAGCCCGTTCCTCAAAATCCATGTACACCTTCAAATGCGAACGCGCCATGCTTTTGTCCTCCGTTTCGTTTTATCCGCTTCTATTCTATCGCAAAATCAGGTCAAAAAAGAGCCGCCTTGGCCCTTCACAAAGGGGAACAAATGTGCTATAATGAAGCAGCAATGAGAAGCAACGGGAGGGCAGCATGGAAGACAAAATCATCGTGCGGGGCGCGCGGGAGCACAACTTAAAGAACGTGAGCATCACCGTGCCGCGGGACAAGCTGGTGGTGTTCACGGGGCTGAGCGGGAGCGGCAAATCCTCCCTGGCGTTCGACACGATTTACGCCGAGGGCCAGCGGCGCTATGTGGAAAGCATGTCCAGCTACGCCCGCATGTTCCTGGGCCAGATGGACAAGCCGGACGTGGACAGCATCGAGGGCCTGTCGCCCGCCATCTCCATCGACCAGAAAACCACCGCGAAAAACCCTCGCTCCACCGTGGGCACGGTGACGGAAATCCATGACTACCTGCGCCTGCTCTACGCCCGCACCGGCGTGCCCCACTGCCCCAAGTGCGGCAAGGAGATCAAGCAGCAGACGGTGGACCAGATGGTGGACGCCCTGACCGCCCTGCCAGAAGGCCAGCGAATCCAGATACTGGCTCCCGTCGTCCGCGCGCGGAAGGGCGAGCACACGAAGCTCATGGAGGACGCCCGCAAGAGCGGCTTCGTCCGCGCCCGCATCGACGGGGAAATGTTCGAGCTGGAGGACGCGCCCATCCTGGACAAGCAGAAGAAGCACCAGATCGACCTGGTGGTAGACCGCCTGGTAGTGCGCTCCGGCATCCAGCAGCGCTTGACCGACAGCCTGGAAACCGCCATGAAGCAGAGCGGCGGCCTGGCCTGCGCTTTACTTACGCCCAGCAACGAGGAAATCATGTTTTCCCAGAACTACGCCTGCCCGGACTGCGGCGTGAACATCGAGGAGCTGGCCCCCCGCATGTTCTCCTTCAACAACCCCTACGGGGCCTGCCCCCACTGCTCCGGCCTGGGAGAGACCATGAAGGTCAGCCCCGACCTGGTGGTGCCCGACCCCAGCAAGTCCTTAAACGAAGGGGCCGTTTCCTGCATGGGCTGGAACAGCAGCGAAGGCAACTCCGCCGCCCACAGTATGTTCCAGGCCGTGGCGGACGCCTACGGCTTCTCCATGGACACGCCGTTTTACGCGCTGCCGCAGGAGGCGAAGGACAAGATCCTGTATGGCACCGGCGATAAAAAACTGAAAATCGTTTTTGAATCCGGCACCTACCAGACCACCTTCGAGGGCGTCATCCCCTCCCTGGAGCGCCGCTATCAGGAGACCCAGAGCGAGGGCATGAAGGCGGCATACGAGGAATACATGGCCCATGAGACCTGTCCCGTCTGCAAGGGCCGCAGGCTCAAGCCCGAATCCCTGGCCGTGACGGTGGGGGACAGGAATATCGCTGAAATCAGCGAATGGAACATTCAAAAGACCAGGGCCTTCCTGGACGGCCTCACCTTCGGGGAAAAGGACGGCATGATCGCCGCGCCGATCCTGCGGGAAGTGAACGCCCGGCTCGGGTTCCTGTGCGACGTGGGCTTGGATTATTTAACTTTGTCCCGTGCCGCCGCCACCCTGTCCGGCGGGGAGGCGCAGCGGATTCGTCTGGCGACGCAGATCGGCAGCGGCCTGGTGGGCGTGCTGTACATCCTGGACGAGCCCTCCATCGGCCTGCACCAGCGGGACAACGCGCGGCTGCTGAAAACGCTGCGGCATTTGCAGGAACTGGGCAACACCCTGATCGTGGTGGAGCACGACGAGGAGACCCTCCGCAGCGCGGACTACCTGGTGGACATCGGGCCGGGCGCGGGCGAGCATGGGGGAAAGGTGGTCGCCCAGGGCACGATTCAGGACGTGATGGCCTGCCCCGAGTCCATCACCGGCCAGTATTTAAGCGGAAAGAAAAGAATCCCCGTGCCCGCAAAGCGCCGCCCGCCCACGGGCTGGCTCACCGTTCGCGGAGCCAGAGAGCACAATTTAAAGAACATCGACGTGGAATTTCCCCTGGGCGTGTTCTGCTGCGTGACGGGCGTTTCCGGCAGCGGCAAGAGCAGCCTGGTGAATGCGATCCTTTACGGCGCGCTGGCGCATCTGCTCAACCGCGCCCGGCCCCGGAAAGCGGACTATGACGGCATCGAGGGCTGGGAGAGGCTGGATAAGATCATCAGCATCGACCAGTCGCCCATCGGCCGCACGCCCCGCTCCAACCCCGCCACCTACACCGGCCTGTTCGACATGATCCGCAAGGTGTTCGCCCAGCTGCCCGAGGCGAAAATCAGGGGTTACAAGGAAAACCGCTTCTCCTTCAACGTGAAGGGCGGGCGGTGCGAGGCCTGCTCCGGCGACGGGCTGCTGAAAATCGAGATGCACTTCATGGCGGACATTTACGTGCCCTGCGAGGTCTGCCGCGGCAAGCGCTACAACCGCGAAACCTTGGAGGTCAAGTACCGGGGACTGTCCATCGCGGATGTTCTTGATTTGACCGTGGAGGAGGCCATGGGCGTGTTTGAGGCGCATCCCGCGATTATGCAGAAGCTGCGCACGCTGTATGACGTGGGCCTTGGCTACATGAAGCTCGGCCAGCCCAGCACCACCCTCTCCGGCGGCGAGGCCCAGCGCGTGAAGCTGGCGACGGAGCTCAGCCGACGCGCTACCGGCAAGACCCTGGTGCTGCTCGACGAGCCCACCACCGGCCTGCACATGGATGACGTAAACCGGCTCATCAAAGTGCTCCAGCGCCTCACCGACGCGGGCAATACCGTCCTCGTGATCGAACACAACCTGGACGTCATCAAGACCGCCGACTATATCATCGACCTCGGCCCCGAGGGCGGCGACGGCGGCGGCACCGTTGTGGCGAAAGGCGCGCCCGAGGATGTGGCAAAGGTCAGGAAGAGCTATACGGGGCAGTTTTTGAAGGGAATACTGTAAAAACGTGGAGATCGAGAGAACAGTGTACAGAGTTCAGAGTACAGATTAGATAGTGTTTCCGCCATGCATGGGTATACCTGGCTGGTCATTTCAATCTGTACTCTGAACTTTGCCTGCTCATGATTTGCTTCGTTTTTTCTCCAGGCTCTGCAAACAAGGCAAACGCATGAATGAACAAACTGTAAGCAAGACCGACCAAAAGCCTTCCCCTCGAGGGGAAGGTGGGCCGCGCGGAACTTACTTCATGGGAGAAACCAATCGTTTTCGCGCGGCTCGGATGAGGTGATTTGTTGAGATGCAGTCAAGAAACTTGAATAAATGCCAACATCACCTCATCAGTCAGGCGCGAATTGACTTTCATTCAGTGTTTTTTCTTGGCTCCGCGCCTGACAGCTTCCCCTCAAGGGGAAGCCTTTGGGGGCCCTCTATTAACAGTTTGTTCATTCATGCGTTCACGATGGCTCTACAAAATCCGGGGATTGACAGAAACCCCCATTCTGCGATATATTAAATAGGTAATTCTTTCAGCGGAACTGCGTTTGCTTTTTCCGCAATTTGTTTTTTATTTTGAAAGGAGACCCCTATGCGCCGAATCGCTTTCCTTTTGACGCTGATCCTGATTGTTTCCTGCGTGCCGTTCGCGCAGGCCGACGCGGTCAAATACGAGGCTCCCAAGCAGATCGTGATCACCTTCGCCGGGGACTGCACCCTGGGCATCGACGACCGCGAGCGCGGCAAGGCCACAGGCTTTGACGCTTATGTGCAGCAGTATGGCATCGACTATCCTTTTGAAAAGGTGCGGGATATTTTCGCGCAGGACGACCTGACCGTGATCAACCTGGAAGGCACGCTGTACAACTCCGACGCAGGCCGCGCGAAAAAGACCTATGCCTTCCGCGGCGACACGAGCTATGTGCAGATGCTGTTAAACGCCAGCGTCGAAGCCTGCTCCCTTGGCAACAATCATTCCATGGACTACGGCCTGGCCGGCCTGCAGTCCACCATCGACACGCTGAACGCGAACGGCATCGGCTGGTTCGGCTCGGAAAACGAATTCAACCACGTCTTTGTGTTTGAAAAAGACGGCATCAAAATCGGCTTTGTGTCCATGTACGAAAAAAGCTGGTGGGACAAGCTGGGCATCCTGTCCGCCGCGTTCGAGCAGCTCCGTGCCCAGAACTGCGACATCATCATCGGCTATCCGCACGCGGGCATCGAATACGACGTGCGCTACGACCGCGGCGGCGGCCAGGATAAGCTGGTCGGCAAGATGCTGGACTTCGGCTGCGACCTGATCGTATGCAACCACGCCCACACCATCCAGGGTATCCGCCTGGACGGGGACAGGACGATCCTGTGGGGACTGGGCAATTTCGTGTTCGGCGGCAATTCCAAAATCAAGAACAACGCCATGGGCGAGCCCACCAATTATACATACATCGCCCAGTTCACTTTATCCTTTGACGAAAACAACAAGTATCTGGGCCATCAGCTGAACATCATCCCCTGCGTCATCGCCGCCGGGAAGGACAAGGGCGGCGAGCTTCGCAACTACTACCAGCCTTATCCCGCCACCGGCAAGGACGCGGAATTCGTGATGAAATCCATCATGCGCGACCGCACGCCCGGGAACCTCAAGGTGAATCCCTTTGTGGAGGGCATCGGCGCGCTGCAGGACTTTATCCCCGCATCGGTGTTCCGGTAATTCCGATTTCTTATCAGCGTTTTTTCGGAGGCATCGCATGATCAACGCCCAGGATTTTATCAAAAACCTGAATTTGCAGGTGCTCAGTCCCTCCAAGCAAACGGAATGGGACATTCACGCCGCTGAATTCAACCGGCCCGGGCTGCAATTCGTCGGCTTTTACGAGCATTTTCCCCATGATTGGCCCCAGGTGGTGGGGCTGACGGAAATGAGCTATCTGGAATCCCTGACAGCGGATGTGCGCCGAAAGCGGTTGGAAGCGTTTTTTTCGTATCATGTTCCCTGCATGATTGTCTGCCGCGGCATGCTGCCTTCCCACGATATGATGGAGCTTGCCGCCAAATACGACACAGCGTTGCTGCGCACGCCGCAGGTGACCACCCGCTTTATCGCGAACGCCATGAATTATCTGAACCGCTGCCTGGCCCCCCGCGCCACGCTGCACGGCGTGCTGGTGGACGTGTACGGCATGGGCGTGCTGATCACCGGCGAGAGCGGCGTGGGGAAGAGCGAGGCCGCGCTGGAGCTGGTTCGCCGCGGCCATCAGCTGGTGGCGGACGACGTGGTGGACGTGTGCCGCATCACGGAAAACCGCCTCATCGGCGAAGCGCCGGAGATGGTGCGCCATCTGATGGAGATCCGCGGGATCGGCATTATCGACATCAAGGCCATGTACGGCATCAGCGCTGTGCTGACCAGCAAGACCATCGACATGATCATCCATCTGGAGCCCTGGAAGGAAAACAAGGCCTACGACCGGCTGGGGCTGACGGAGGATTTCACCACCATCATGGACGTGCGCGTGCCCCAGGTCGTGCTGCCGGTCCGCCCGGGCCGCAACGTGGCCGTGGTCATTGAGGTCGCCGCGCGGAACTTCTCCCTGAAACAAATGGGCTATTCCGCCCCCCTGGAGCTGGACAGAAGATTGGGGCTGGGGAATAGGGAGAAGTAAGAAACAGGGAATAGGGATTAGACATTGATTCCTATGGAGAGGAAAAGGAGAGTACAGAGTACAGTTGATAATGTGCAGACAAAATAGCGCCTGCGACTGTTGAAGTATATAAATCTGAACTCTGAACTCTGAACTCTCGTCTTTCCTATTTTGCGAAGATTCATCTTTTTATGTACCTATTCTACAAAAAGAGCCGGAGGCAAGAACAATGGTCTACATCGGCATTGATCTGGGCGGAACGAACATCGCCGTGGGCGTGGTGAGCGAAGCGGGCTCCATCCTTTCGGAGACCAACGCCAAAACCCTGGCGCAGCGCCCCTATCAGGAAGTGATCCGGGACATGGCGGCCTGCGTTATGAAGGCCGTTACCAAGGCCGGCCTGACCGAAGCGGACATTGCCTCCATCGGCATCGGCATTCCCGGCGTGGCGGACGGAGACAGCGGCGTGGTGTTCAACTGCACCAACCTTGGCTGGATCGGCGTGCCGCTGCGGGACGAGATGCAGAAATACATCAACAAGCCCGTGTTCATCGACAACGACGCCAACGTGGCCGCCCTGGCCGAAAGTTATTTTGGCGTCAGCGCCGGGTACAAAAGCAGCGTGATGCTCACGCTGGGTACGGGCGTGGGCGGCGGCATCGTGATCAACGGCCGCCCCTGGTCCGGGGCGCACGGCCGCGCGGGCGAGATCGGCCATATGACGCTGGTGCCTGACGGCGCGCCCTGCACCTGCGGCAACAACGGCTGCGTGGAGCGCTACTGCTCCGCCACGGCAATCATCCGCATGGCCAAGCAGGAGTGCTATTCCTTCCCCGACACCGCCATTCTGAAAAAAGCGGGCGGGGATATCAACCGGGTCAACGCCAAGCTGGTGATTGACGCCGCGAAGGAAGGTGATGCGTCCGCCCTCCGGGTATTCAATTCGTTCGTGCGATACCTGGCGATGGCGATCAATAACATCACCGCGTTCTTCGACCCGGATATCATCGTGCTGGGCGGCGGGCTGAGCCATGCGGGCAGCTTCCTGCTGGACAGGGTGGCGGCGCTGCTGCCGCGCTACCAGATGTTTAAGGCCCTGCCGCTCCCCAGGCTGGCCCTGGCAAAGCTCGGCAACGAAGCCGGTATCGTCGGCGCGGCGATGCTGGGGAAGTAAGTATTTCAGTTCTGAGTTCTATAGCAAACGACAATAATAATTTCACTTTGCTAAGAAAGAAATCCATGAGGGAAATCATCATTGTCATCCTGAGCGAAGTGGAGCGGGAGCGGAACGGATCGTTCGCTTGCGCCCGCCGTAGGCGGGTAGGATCTTATAGTAACGCATTCAAACAAGCAACTGGTAATCAATCTTTCAGATCCTTCCACTCCGCTGCGGCTCTCGCCTCCGCTCCGGTCAGGATGACAGTATATCTTGGATGATTCATTGTTTCTTGAGATAAAATGCAACATATTATTTAGTTTACTGTAGAACTAAAAACTTAGAACTATAAACTATGAACTATAAACTCAAAAATGGAGGTAAATCCCATGAACTATTCCGTTCGTTCGCTGTTCCGTGAGACGCCCCAGGACGGCGCGGAAGTGACCGTATCCGGCTGGGTGCGCACGGTGCGCGACAGTAAGGCTTTCGCATTTATCGCCCTCAACGACGGCACGTTCTTTAAGAGCGTGCAGATCGTATGCGAGCAGAACCTTTCCAACTTCGCCGACGTGGTGAAGATCACCTTGGGCAGCGCCATCGAAGTGACCGGCACGCTGGCCCTGACGCCCGAAGCGCAGCAGCCCTTTGAAATCAAGGCCACGAAAGTTACCGTGGTCGGCGCGTGCGACCCCAGCTACCCCATGCAGAAGAAGCGCCACACCGTGGAATACCTGCGCACGCAAGCCCATCTGCGCCCCCGCACCAATCTGTTCAGCGCCGTGTTCCGCATCCGCTCCCTGGCCGCGCAGGCCATTCACGCCTTCTTTGCGGAGCGGAACTTCGTGTACGTACATACCCCCCTCATCACCGCCTCCGACTGCGAGGGCGCGGGGGAGATGTTCCGGGTCACCACCCTGGATCTCAACAACCTGCCCAAGGGAGAAGACGGCAAGGTGCTGGACAAGGAAGACTTCTTCGGCAAGCCCGCCAACCTGACCGTGTCCGGCCAGCTGAACGTGGAATGCTTCGCCCAGGCGTTCCGCAATGTGTACACCTTCGGCCCCACCTTCCGCGCCGAAAAGTCCTACACTCCCCGCCACGCGGCGGAGTTCTGGATGATCGAGCCGGAAATCGCCTTCGCCGACCTGGAGGACGATATGGAGCTGGCCGAGGACATGCTCAAGTACGTCATCGCCGACGTGCTGGCGAAGGCCCCCGAGGAAATGGAATTCCTCAACAGCTTCGTGGACAAGGGCCTCATCGAGCGCTTGCAGCACGTGGTGAACAGCAAGTTCGCCCGCGTTTCCTACACTGACGCCATCGACATCCTGCTGAAAGCCGACAAGCAGTTTGAGTATCCCGTCCACTGGGGCATGGACATCCAGACCGAACACGAGCGCTTCCTGGCCGAGGAACATTTCGGCTGCCCCGTGTGCGTGTACAACTATCCCAAGGAAATCAAGGCCTTCTACATGCGCCAGAACGACGACGGCAAGACCGTTGCCGCCGTGGACGTGCTGGTGCCCGGCATCGGTGAGCTGATCGGCGGCAGCCAGCGCGAGGAGCGCCTGGACGTGCTGGAAGCCCGCATCAAAGAACTGGGCCTGGACATGGATTCCTACTGGTGGTATCTGGAACTGCGCAAGTTCGGCACCACGCCCCACGCCGGCTTCGGCCTCGGCTTCGAGCGCCTCATCATGTACCTGACCGGCGTTTCCAACATCCGCGACGTGCTCCCCTTCCCCCGCACCACCGGCAGCGCGGAATTCTGATATTGTTTTTTTCTGAGGGGAGAACCGCTCTTTGAAGCTCAAAGATTGCCTTCCCCTCGCAGGGGAAGGTGGCGCGAAGCGCCGGATGAGGTCTATCCCCCAGTTCCGCGGCTTCAATCGTCGCAAGTCCGCTCCATGCGGACATTGCTCGTTTCGGCTGATCTCAGCGCGGATAGCCGCCACTGGCGGCTGTCCGCGCTTCGTTCCCCTTCCGAGAAAAGCGAATGGGGCAAGGTATTGGCAGATTTATAAAAAGTCATACTTCTGTAACAATTAGGGCTCCTTTGTTCTCATTGAGGATAAAGGAGCTTTTTCAATGCGATAAACATCCTGTATTCTCATTAAAATGCTCCCACAATATCTTGTGAAAAAACAATTGTGTCAGAAATATTTTAAAATAATTAAAAAAATATTACAAAAATACGTGCATTTATTGAGAAAGTATGTTATAATAGCGAAGTAAAGGAAAAATGACAGTTCTTTACACACGGAATTCCCGGAGGGAGGAAGATGTATTATGCTGACGAAGACGCAGACGGTGGGGCGTTACTCACTGGAGGGCGTGAATCAGCGAATGAATGCCGCCATGCGCGCGTGCGTTTCCTGGGCGGCGATAGAGGAGCATGATAAAGTTTTAGATATGGCCTGCGGCAGCGGCACGATGCTGGCCCATCTGAACGACCAGCTGAAGCTGACCCTTTGCGGCATGTGCCGGCAGCCCGAACAGGCCCGGGCAATCAGCGAAATGCTGGGGGAAGCGGACGTGATTCCCGCACGGATGGAAGATATTCCCTGGCGGGACAATACGTTCGACGTGGTGATGCTTTCCACGCATATGAAGGGCGAGCCAAAGCGCATCCTGGAAGAAGTGATCCGCGTACTGCATCCCGGCGGACAGTTTGTGATGGCTTCCCGCGTGCTCGCGTTCCGCGGCGAAGGCGATTACAGCCGCAGGGAAATCATGCGCCTCATGCAGGAAACCGGGTTCCGGGAAGTCTCCTTCCGCGCCACGGGCCTTTTTGGCGCGATTGTCGGCTGGAAACCTGGGCAGATTGATCAGCTCAGGGCAAACGCGAAATAAAGACAAATAAAATCGGCTGCGTGACGAACGCAGCCTTTTTGTTATGGCAGCAGAACGGCGGAATGCGTGAAATAATTGATGATGAGAAAAAACGCTCCGAGTCCCGCGGCCAGAGAAGCCGTGATGCGCAGGCTGTGCAGGTTCCTTCGCCACAGCATGGAACGGATGGAATCATAATCCGAGCGATTGATCCCGCCGTAGAGAAGGAAGGTCCTGGCGCGGTTTAAAAACGTTTCTTTCAAAGCAGAGTTCCTCCTCTGGTCAGAGCATAAACAGAGGCTTGAAAAGTCGTTGGTGCGGAGTGCATGGGTTTCGTCAGTTTATTTACCGGTACGCGTGTAAAAAAGAGTAAATCAACCAACACGATCACATTATAATGGATGCGACTTTCATTGATAATATATATACCGGTCCCGATTTATACATAAAAAGCAGCTGAGAAAGTCACGTTTCATCCGGGTAATCCCAGAAATGCCCCTTATGAAAGTTTGCGTTGCCCAGAGGCGTCGCCGTCAGGCGAAAGATCACGCACCCGTCCGGGCATACGATGGTCTTCGTATACTTTCCGTCGCCGCCCAGGTTTTCAAGGTCGCCGCCGCTTCGGATGGCTTCCATCAAGGGATAGAGCATCATCATGGTTTTGGAGCAGATCCCGTATCCGTCCCCGTTGACGGGGCAGCCGTAGGTGCATTTGTACGTATCACCGATCTCCTCTCCGTTCCGGCAATACCGCTCCGTATGGTTGCCGTGCAAAAAGCCGGTCACTTCCACGGTGAATTCATATTCCTCATCATACCACTTTTTCATCTTCTGTCCTCCTTGCTGCGCTGAACCGCAATGCCGCGCGGTTCTCCATGTACGGATATTATATAGGATACGGGGTGGATACTTATTGCGATAAAGTTAAGAATATATGACGAAAATATTAAAGAATGTGAACTAAAGAGAACAGCTGCTGGGGGTTACGCTGGGGCTGTTCGCCCCAGTTCCGCAGCCTCAAACGGCGCAACTCGCCTTCATGGCGATATTGCTTGTTTCGGCTGATCTCATCGGCGGTGAGATCAGCCGAAACAAGCAATATCCGAAGGATTTGCGCCGATTGAGGCTGCGGAATTGGGGCCGCGGAGGCCCCAGCGTTCCCTTTGTTGGGAGATGTATAGTAAAATGGCAGCATGCAAGCCGCCCCTACTTGTAACAATTCAGTAAGATACTGTTGACAAAATTGTAATTATTCCGGTATAATTAACCTGAGCAGGGATGCCTGTATCACAGAATTTCACGGTGAAAAAGCATGAAAACAGATGTATTGATTATCGGCGCGGGCCCGGCGGGCATTTTTACGGCGCTGGAGTTGCTGCGGCAAGGCAGCGGGAAGAGGATCATGATTGTGGAGAAGGGCGTGGCGATTGAGAACCGCCACTGCCCAAAGGTGAAAACCGGACGATGCATGAACTGCAAGCCTTATTGCCACATCACCGCCGGTTTTTCGGGCGCTGGCGCGTTTTCGGACGGCAAGCTGAGCCTGTCCTACGAGGTGGGCGGGCAGCTGCCGGAGCTGATCGGCGAAGCGTATGCCCAGCGGATGATCGACTATACGGACAAAATCTATCTGGACTTCGGCGCGGACACGCATGTGGAGGGTCTGGGCCAGAACGAGGAAATCAAGAAAATCCGCCTGCGCGCGATCCAGGCGGGTTTAAAGCTGGTGGACTGTCCCATCCGCCATCTGGGCACGGAAAAGGCGCAGATCCTGTACGGAGAAATCGAAAAGTATCTGATGGCCCAGGGCGTTGAAATCATGTTCGGCTGCAACTGCGTAAATCTTTTGCTGGACGGCGCGCGATGCGTCGGCGTCGCGATGGAAAAGGACGGCCAGCAGCAGGAGATCCGCGCGGAGCACACCGTTGTGGCCACGGGCCGGCGTGGCGCGGACTGGCTGGAAAAGCTGTGCGAGGAGCACGGCATCGCCCATCAGCCCGGCACGGTGGACATCGGCGTGCGCGTGGAAGTGCGCAATGAGGTCATGGAAACGGTCAACCGCGTGCTGTACGAAAGCAAGCTGGTGGGCTATCCGAAGCCCTTCAAGGACAAAGTGCGCACATTCTGCCAGAACCCCGGCGGGTTCGTGAGCCAGGAGAACTACGACAACGATCTGGCGGTGGTGAACGGCCACTCCTATAAGGAACTGAAAACCGACAATACCAACCTGTCCATCCTCTGCTCCCACAACTTCACCCAGCCCTTCAATCAGCCTATCGCCTATGCCCAGAAGGTGGGCGAGCTGACCAATATGCTGGGCAGCGGACGCATCCTGGTGCAGCGCTTCGGCGATATCCTGGACGGCAAGCGCACCTGGCAGAAGGAGCTGGCCCGCGCAAACGTGCGGCCCACGCTCACCGACGCCGTGGCGGGGGATATCACCGCGGCCATGCCTTACCGCGCCATGACCAACATCATCCACTTCATGCAGGCCATGGATCAGGTGGTGCCGGGCTTCGCGGGGGCGGAAACGCTGCTGTATTCTCCCGAACTGAAATTTTATTCCAACCGCATCAAAATGAATCCGGAACTGCAAACGAACATTGCAGGGCTTCACTGCCTGGGCGATTCCAGCGGCTGGACACGCGGGCTGATGATGGCGTCCGTGATGGGCGTTATCATGGGCCAGCAATTGGCAAAGGAAGGCTGATTCCCCAGCCATCCCCTATTGCTTCCGCGATAGAAAAGCCAGTAAAATAGAAATGAAATCCTTCCGATGACTCAAGAGAGGTGCTTTGAATGAAAAAAAGCGCTGTGATGCTCCTGCTGGCAATGCTGCTTTGCGCGATTGTTTCGCTGGGCCTGGCGGAAGAAAACACAGGCCTGAAACCGGGCGATACCGGCGACGCGGTGCTGGAGCTGAATACCCGTCTGCGCCAGCTGAATTACACCGCCACCCGGGCCAACGACCAGTACGGCCCTGCCACCGAAGCGGCGGTGAGAGCCGTGCAGGCGGCTTACGGCCTGGAGGAAACCGGCGAGGCCGACCCGGAAACGCTGAGGATCATTTACGGCGAATGCTACCGACCACTGAAGAAAGGCGATTCCGGCGCGGATGTGACAAGGCTGCAGGAGCGCCTGCTCGAATTGGGATATTATTACGGCAATATCACCGGCAATTTCCAGGACGGCACCACCGCCGCGATCATTACCCTGCAAGGGGAAAACAGCATGACCGTGACCGGCGTCGCCGACGTGAAGACCCAGGAAAAACTGTATTCCCTGACCGTGCGGCCCACCCCCACGCCCACCCCCGTGCCGACGCCGACGCCCGCGCGCACGCCGACGCCGACGCCCGGGCCTTACCAGGCGTTTACGAGGACGCTGAAATACGGCTCCACCGGCGATGACGTGCAGAAAGTGCAGCAGCGCCTGATGGATCTTGGCTTCTTTACCTACAAAAAAACCACCACCGGCTTTTACAAAAACACCCAGAGCGCCTTGCAGGCGTTCCAGAAGCACAACGGCCTGGAAGCGACCGGCGTCGTGGATCAGGCGACCTGGAACATGATCTTCAATGATGTGACGGTCGCGAGCGCGTCCGATCCCGCCAAACCGGCCTACGAACCCACGCCGCTGCCGTATTTCTTCGAGGTGGACGTGGCGAACCAGGCCGTGAAGGTGTGGAAATACAACCGCAGCACCGGGGATTATTCCGACCTGGACCGTGCGTTCATCTGCGCGACGGGCACGAAAAAATATCCTTCCCCGCTCGGCACCTTTACCCTGTCCGGACGCCGCGCCGCACACTGCAAATTCCCCACCTGGGGCGGCGGCGAAGCGCGCTGGTGGACGAAGATCACCGACGAGATCGCCTTCCATTCGGTGCTTTACGGCGACAGCGGCAACGACATGACGCTGAAAGTTTCTTCCTTCAAGGGCCTTGGAAGCCGCGGCTCCCACGGCTGCATCCGCCTGACGGTGGCCGACGCGCAGTGGATCTATGAAAACGCCAAGGCGGGCATGAAGGTCTGGATTCATGACGACGCGCAGCCTGATCCCGAGCTGAAAGCCATCGTGAAGCCCGGCGCGCTGAACGAAAAAACCATGATGCCGTATATCACGCCCCCCCCGCCGGAAGAATACTGGTACGACAATAAGGTGGTTCCCGAACAGGCGAAGAACGGCGGCATGACGCGGAAGTCCGTGGGCGAAGCGGTGTACTGGCTGCAGATGGCGCTGCGCGAGCTGGGCTATTACGAAGGCGCGCCGACCGGGCAGATGCTGGACGGCACAATGAAGGCCCTGCGGGTCTATCAGAAAGCCAAGGGCTTCGCTGTCAGCGAAACGGTGGACAAGCAGGTGGTGGACGCCATCGCCCGGGATCTTTTAGCGCTGCACGCAACAGCCGCCCCGCAGCTGCTCTACACCCTCCCGCCGCCCACCGCGACGCCGAAGGTTACAACGAAGCCGAAGCTCACCGCAACGCCGAAATTATAAACACCTATGCAAACGCAATGAGGCATCATAAAAAAGCCTTCGTTCCCAAACAAAGGAGCGAAGGCTTTTTCATCAACTCTTCATTTTTTCTTTATTTTTTCTTTCCCGTCCATGCACGCCACACGTTTTCCTTGCTCAGCGCGTTTCGGAAAGCGGGATGGTCAGGCGACGCGCCTTCGGGGATCAGCTTCCTGCTTTCCGCGGCCATGTCGGAAAGCAGTGAAATGAGCTGATCGGTCACGTCCTTGTCCGTATCCATACCGATGGACAGGATCTGGGGCACGAAGCCCAGGGTGGAGGCGGTGTAATCGCTGCCGCTGAACCGGATGGCTTTCTCCGATTTCTCCACGGGCGAATTGATCTTGTTGGTGAGGTACGCGATCACCAGCTGGCGTGATGGGTCGATCATCAGCAGTGTGCCCGTCCAACCCTGGTGACCGATGGTAACGGAGGGGGCCTGCGTGCCGAAATGCCAGGGCCGCCGGTCCTCGCCCTGCCGCCACCAGCCAAGGCCCCAGTTGCTCATCTCGGCGCTCTTGGGCGCGGTGAACAGGTCGATCACGTTCCGAGAGAAGAAGCGGTGCTCGCCCCAGCCGCCGGTCAGCATCAGATACCCAAGCTTCGCCAGGTCGCGCGCGCAGGCGAACAGCCCCGCGTGGCCGCTGACGCCCGCCATGGCGTACCAGGCTTTTTCGTCGTGTACCTGGCCCTGCAGGGTATATTCACGGACACCGGGGAAGGAAATGCGCCCGTCGCGGGTGTTGCCGTTCAGTTCGGTAGCGGCGCAGTCCTGCGGCTGGAAGCCGTTTTCGAGGGGATTGTATGCGACGCGGGTCAGTCCCATGGGCTGCCAGAAGGTTTCCCGCAGATATTCGTCCAGCCGCCGCCCGGTGAGCGCCTCCACGATGAAGCCGAGCAGGATATAATCCGCGTCGGAGTACACCGTTTCCGCGCCGGGGCGGTACATGAGCGGGGTCTTGCAGAGCATGCGCAGGGTGTTTTCCCGCGTTTTTTCGGAATGGTCCGAGCCGGAATACAGCGCGTTCACCGCGGCGGGATCATACGCGCGGCGGGTCGCGTCGAAGCGGAGGTTATGATACTGCGAGTCAGCGGGGAAGCCCGCCTGGTGGCAAAGCACATCCCGCACGGTCAGCCCCGCCTTCCATTCCTTCACTGTTTCCAGCCCCGGATATGGATAGCCCGCGAAACGGATCTCCAACGTGTCCTCAAAAAACGCGGGGCCGAGAATATCCGAAACACGCGCCTCGATGTTCAGCTTCCCGTCCGTCACTAACTTTTGCAGGGCGAGGTTTACGCTCATCATTTTGGTCACGGAAGCAAGGTCATACATGGTATCGGGCGTCACGCGGGGGCTGGCTTCGTTCGGCGTTCCGTCGGGAAGGTAAGCGTTCAGGCGGCCCCAGGCGTTTTCATATACCAGCTTCCCGTTTCGGATGATCGCGAGCTGAGCGCTGGGAAAGCCGAATTCGACGTCGGACGAAATCAGATCGCTGACCAGCCGCATGGCTTCAGGCCGGATACCGGAGGAAGAGAAGTCTCCGTTCACGACCGTGGGATACGGGATATAAACCATCACGGCGTTTTTCATGCCGCGCGGGTGGATATTGGTGACCTGCAGAGTGTTCACCCCGTCCACCGCCGAAGCGGCGAAATCCAGCCGGTGCGCGCCGGAGGAAAGGCCGGCAGTGTCATAAGCGTCCGTATTGACGTACAGCTCGAAGCTTTCCACATTCTCTGCCACGTCCAGCCACAGCGTTCCCTGGCCGCGCCAGCCAAGGAAGCTGATCATGCTGTTCATCGCCAGGGAGTTGTCGGTTTCTCCTTTCCAGTCCGGGAAGGAAGCGGTCTTTTGCCATGCCGCGTCGGGAAGCCGGGACATTTGGTTCAGCTCCTTTATTCAAAGTAAAGGGATTAGGGATTAGAACGGAGTGCCCTCTCCGCCTCCTTCGTCGGCACCTCTCCCAGAGGGAGAGGCTATGTCTTGGCTCCCCCCTTTGGGAAAGCTGGTGCAAAACGCCTGAGAGGGTTTCCAATCCCTTTATAGCTTAAAGTGTTCATCAAACCACATACCCTAATCAGCCTCTCCCATCATCTCATAATATTGCTCTCTGGTAATGATGGTTTTCCGGGGCTTGGAGCCTTCGCTCTGGCTGATGATGCCGCGCTTTTCCATCTCGTCGATCAGCCTGCCCGCCCGGGCGTAGCCAACGCGCAGGCGGCGCTGGAGCATACTGGTGGAGGTTGAGCCGTCCTCCACGGCCATTTCGATGGCTTGCTGCAGCAGATCCTGGAAGCTGCCTTCGCCGCCGCTGCCCGCGTCGTCCATAGCGCCCGCTGAAACCTCGTCGGCTTCGCGTTCCTTCCCGGAGTTTTCCAGATGATCCACGATATTCGGGTCAAAGTCGGTCTGATACCGCGCGCCGATGTACTCTGCGATGGCGTTCACCTCATCGTCCGTGACCAGGCAGCCCTGCACGCGCAGCGCGGAGGAACCGGCGGGCTTATACAGCATATCGCCCTTGCCCATCAGCTTTTCCGCGCCGTTGATGTCGATGATCGTGCGGCTGTCCGTGCCGGAGGACACGGCGAAAGCGATGCGGCTGGGGATGTTGTTCTTGATCACGCCGGTGATAACGTCCACGGAGGGACGCTGGGTAGCCAGCACCATATAGATGCCCGCGGCGCGGGCCAGAGCGGCCAGGCGGCGGATGGACTCTTCCACGTCTTTGCGGCAGACTTCCATCAGATCCGCCATTTCGTCGATGATAACCACGATGTTGGGCAGCACCTTGTCGGTGCCCTGGTTGGCCTTGTTGTAGCCCGCGATGTTGCGCACGCCCTGGGCGCTGAACTTGCTGTAGCGCTCCAGCATCTCCTGCACCACCCAGGCCAGCGCGCCCGCGGCCTTTTTCGGGTCGCTGATGACGGGCACAAGCAGATGGGGAATGGTGTTGTACACGCTCAGTTCCACTTGCTTGGGGTCGATCATGATGAGCCGTACCTGGTCGGGCGACGTGCGGTAGAGCAGACTGCACACGATGGAGTTGATGCACACGGATTTGCCGCTGCCGGTCGCGCCGGCGATGAGCAGATGGGGCATCTTGCTCAGGTCGCACAGCACGGGAGAACCGGCAATGTCCTTGCCAAGGGCCACGAGCAGGGGAGAGGGGCTGTTTTTCATTTCCGGGCTGTCCAGCACTTCCCTGAGGGCCACGGTGCTGACCAATTGGTTCGGCACCTCGATGCCGATGTAGTTGGTGCCCTGGATGGGCGCTTCCACGCGGACATGCTTGGTTTTGAGCTCCAGGGCCAGGTTGTCCGACGTATTGGCTACGCGGCTCACTTTCACGCCGGGAGCGATCTGGATGGCAAAGCGGGTGATGGACGGGCCGTGCATGATCTGCTTGACCTCGGATTCCACCCCGAAGGAGCGCAGCGTCCCTTCGATGATCATGGCCCGGCGCTCGTCCTCCTGGGCGGCGTCGGTCTGGGCCACGTGGCGGCTTTCCTTCAACAGACGGATGGGCGGCGGGGTATAGGGAACGCTGTCCGCGATGCTGGTTTCCTTCAGCTTCGGCGCGCTGGTGCCGTCCATCTTGGCGTCGGCGCGGGGCGCGGCCTGGGGCGTGATGGCGATCCTTTCGCCGGTGATCGGCACCACGGGATCGGTGTAGACCGGCTTGGGCTCGTTCTTTCGGGTGGTATGCGCGGGCATGTCCAGCTCCGCCTGCTTCCGGTTCACCTGCTCTGCCCAGGAATTGGAAGGCGTGGCGGCCTTGGGAGCAGGCGTGGGCGCGGCGGGCTTTGCCTCCGGCTGCGCGGCCTGCTTTCCGCTGCCATTATTCACCGTTTTCCCGGCGTGACGGGGAGCAGGCTCTTCCTTTTGCGGCATGGCGTGGGGCATGGCGGTTTTCGCGGGCATTGGAGCGGCGTGGGGAACGGCGCTGGAAGGAATGTCCCAGGGCAGATCGTCGTCGTCGTCCAACGCCTGGGTCGAGCGCGGCGCTTTCCGGGGCTGCGGCTTGGGCTCGGGACGGAGCGGCGGGGCTTCGTCCTCTTCCTCCGTGGTTTTATCAGGTGTCACAGGCTGCGACGCCGTCTGCGGCTCGGGCGCTTTTTTCTCCTGCTTGACGGTTTTGAGGCGGTTTAAGAACCCAGTGAACATGCCGGGCTTGTCCGGCGCGGGATCAGGCTGCTCTTCCGCAGGCTCCTGCCTGGCCGGTTCCTCCTTCCGCCAGTCCGGCTCGGGGATAGCGGGCTTTGCTTCCGCCGTTTCGGGAAAGCGTTCTTCATACAGATCCGGCTGCACGGGATAGAAGCCCTGCTCGTCCTTTTGCGGCGGGTAAGCGGGCTGGGCGGCGTACATCGGCCCGGCGTGATAATAAGCCGGAGGCGTGTTTTCTTCCGGCGGAACGCTGTCCATCGTCTGCTGGCTGTATTCCGGAATGGGCGGCTGCTCCTGGCGCGCTTGCGCCTGCGCGGCGCGGCGCTTTTCCTGCGCTTCGGACAGGGCACGGAACCACCTGCTGGGGCGGAGGCGCAGCAGCGATAACGCCATGACGAGGATCAGCGTGAACACCAGCGCTTCCGCGCCGATGCTGGTGAGCAGGTGGGAGAGGGGATAGGCGATCAGCATCCCGATCAGCCCGCCCGCGCCCGTGGAGCGCTGGGCGAAAGCCAGGTTCAGGCAGGTGGTGAAATCGCTCTCAGCCGAAGGGGAAAGGGCCTCGGACTGACGGCGCATGAAGTCAAGATACGGCATGGCTCCCATGCTGCCCGGCACGCGGGCAATGAGGGTGTGCGCCGCGAGGACGAGCAGATAAATGCCCAGCACAAGGAAGAAATTCCGGGCCGACACCCGATGGCGGCAGGCGGTCAGCAGGCTCGCGCCCGCCCAGAAACAAAGAAATACCATAAACGGACACAGCGGCCCGCACAGCCCCAGCAGCATCGAGAACAGCTGGTTGATCACATAGCCCTCCTGAATGCCGAAGAAGGGCAGCAGCCAGGCCGTGCCGAGCGTCAGCAGGAAAACGCCCAAAACGATATACAAAGCCGCGCCCCGGCCGGTGGTGGCGGGGGCGGGTTGGGCTTGCGTTTTTTGTTTTTTCGAGGCAGTCGTTGAACTCATATTGCTCCTTTACAGCCGTTATACTAATTTCAAACCGATGAACTGAACCGTCCCCGCTTCGTCCGCGTAGAGGGAAAACTGAACGGCTCTTCCCTGCAAATCCGTGAACGTGTAGAGGGCGAGCGTGCCGGGACAGACCAGGTACATCTCCGCCGCTGTTTCGTCGATCGTCAGCAGCGCGGCGGGTTCCGCTTCCATCAGGGCGATCGCTTCGTTCAGCGTGGTTTTTCCCGTTTCGATGCCATAGCAGTCCAGGCGGCTGGTCAGAATGCCCGTCAGCGTGATTTCCTCTCTGTCTGTCAGCAGATAGGTTCCGCGCAGCACGGGTTCCTCCACTTCGTAATACGCGCCGTCCGCGTAATACCCGGAATCGCTGGCGGCGTGGAGCTTTTCCAATACTTCCTCCATGGGCGTTCCCAAACCGGGAATCAGAAGCGGGGGAAAACCCGGCAATTTGCTGATGTCCAGAAAAGTTTCCAGCAGCTGAGGGTATTTCCATTTTTCCGGCTGCGGGATGTACTGGGCGGTTTTGTTCCAAAGCGTGCCGTATAACGTCTCCATGGCCTGCATGGGAATACCGTCCGGCGAGGTATCCAAATACTTCCACAATTCGCTGTAGCGGAAGGCAACCGCTCCGCTGAACCCGGACAGGAAGGAAAGCTGTTCGCTTTCGTAGAGCAGGATCACGTTGCCAGAACCATCCAGAAAGAACCGGTCATAGGGCACGGGAAACAGCCGGTTGTTTTCCAGATAGGTGGATAAAGTTGGCTCAACTTCCGAATAAAGATACGATTCAATGAATAGTTTTGCATTCTCGGAATCAGTAAAAAGTGCGTCGAATTCCACCAGTTCTCCTGTTGCAAGATCCAGCGTCAGCGGATAATAGATTTGACCGGGCCGTCCCCGCAGCATCTTTCCCTCGGCGCTGAACAGCAGTGAAACATAACGAACGCCGATCTGCTCTCCCTGCTCATTGAATTGAACAAAATTCGAGGATTGCCAGGTCAGCCTGAGGCCGGTGCCGCCTTCCTGGATGGTTGAAAGCAGCTGGAGATACTCCGGAATATGGGCCGTTTCCTGAATCGTCCGGTTGATGGCGCTGAGCAGCGCTTCATCGGCAGGATCATCCGAAACAAATTCCGGGTATTCGACAAAGCTGCCCGACTCGCCAGTTTCCCGATGCCGGACGTAATCATAATAACGGTAAGAACCGTTCACGTCGGCGTTTTCCGCAAGAGCGGGAAGAAAGCCGACCGACGCCAGACAGAAGGAAATGATGGAAACAAACAGCCGTAAAACGTGTTTCTTCATATCTTACCTCCGAGAATAGTATACTCTATTTTTCTTCTTTTTTCAAGGGCGCGAGCAGAATGGGCTGCGCCTGTTCGCCCGCCAGCGCCGCCGCGAGGGCTTCCGGGATTCTGTCAAAATCCGCTACCACGGAACGCGGCTTATTGACCGGGTCGTCCTGACGGAAGGGCACAATATAAACGTTGCGCATCGCCAGAATCTTCCCGATGTTTTCCGCCGCGGTGCTCAGGCCGTCGTTGGTGGAGGGAGCGATCAGCACCGGGCGGCTGTTTCTGAGATGGGATTTCGCACCAAACAGCGCCGGGGTATCGAATATGCCGTGTGCGATTTTCCCCATGCTCGCCCCGGAGGCGGGGGCGATGATATAGGCGTCCAGCAGTTTTTTCGGCCCGATCGGTTCGACTTCCGAAAGTGAAGTATACGGCTGTCTCCCTGTGATGGCTGCAAGCATCTGAAATACGGTTTCTTTATCGTAGAATCTGGTATTTTCGCTGGCGGCGCGATACGAAAGAACAGGAAAAACTTCATAACCTGCCTGAACCAGATGCTCAATCACGTGAAATACTTTTTTGAAAGTACAGAAGGAACCCGTCAGCGCGAAGCCGACTTTTGTTCTACTCAATTCGGACACTCCTTTCTATATACCGCAGCAGGGCGGAAGCGGCCGACAGCGGGCAGTATCTTCCCGGGATGCCGCTTTCCAGATACGCATGGACGCCAAGCCTCCTTGCCGCATCCATGTCAAAACCGTAGGGCTTGCTTGCCAGTTCGAGCAAGAAAACGGTACTTTTTATGGATAACAGACCGGATTCCGACAATACATGCTGTGGAACAGTATTCAAAATCAAGTCTGCCTGATGAATGACAGACCGAATCCCGCTGATCGGTATGCTGTTTTCTCCCGCTTCCTCTCTGCTTTCCCGTCTTCTCGCCGCGACGGTCACTTCAGCGCCTAAGGCGCGCAGGATTCGCGTGAGTTCTTTTCCGATCCTGCCATAACCGATGACGAGGCAATTTGCATCCCGAATGGCTATACTGAGCTTATTCATGGCGAAATACACCGCGCCTTCCGCCGTAAGCTTCGCGTTTTCCAGAAGGTATTCTTCATCCTGAAGCGGACGATACAGCATCCAGTTTTTTTCTTTCGCGGTTTGTTCCACTTCCTCGTTCATGATCCCGCAGACAATCTTCTGTCCCTCGGGTAAAGCGTCCTTTATTTCCGCGCTGATTTCTGAGTAAGGAAATCTCAGCACAGCCAAATCGCAGTCCGAAACGGAAGACAGGATCATCCCGCGCTCAGCACAGCGTTTTTTCAGAAACTGATCCATTTCACTTTCTCCCTGAATCCATATCCGCATAACCCCTCCCCCTTCTGATTCCGATACTTCCATTCTATGCTTTCCCGGTTTTTCCGTGAAGAAAGTAAATAATTGCAAAGCTGCTTTCAATTTGTTTATTCTTACATATATGATAATTCAGGAAAAATCCGGATCAATATTTTCATATTCTTTTTAAAATTCAGGGGTAGAAATAAGTTGTTCTTTCCTGTATAATAAATTCATTATCTGTTAGAGGAGGAACCGCGGAATGCGATCGAAGCGGATCAGCTGTTTTCTGATCGTTCTTCTGCTCTGCCTGCCCATGTTTACGGCGGCGGAGCAAGCGCCCGCGCAAAGCTTTACGCTGGCGGGGTTTGACAATACCCAATATCGGGATTGGACGAGCAACAAGTTTTTCGCCCGGATGGAGGAAAAGACCGGGATCCATTTTGAGGTGACACAGTACACGGACGAAGCCGCCTGGACAAAGGCGAAAGCCGGAATGAAGGCCGGATCGGACAGCCTGCCCGACGTGCTTTTCAAAGCCCGGCTGACCGGCGATGAATGCATGAATATGCGGGAAAGCGGCGTGCTGATCGATCTGAAGCCGTACCTGGAAACATGCTGCCCGAACCTCTGGGCTGTTCTCCAGGAAAAGCCCGAAGCGCTTTCCGCCATTACGCTGCCCGACGGGAGCATCGCAGCCCTGCCGTATATCGCCGATCCTTCGATGCAGAATTACATCTGGGTGAATCAGGAATGGCTGAAAAACCTGCGGCTGGATATGCCGACCACCGCCCAGGAATTCGCGGACATGCTCACCGCCTTTAAGACCCGCGACCCGAACCGCAACGGAAAAGCGGATGAAATCCCGCTGGGCTTCCTTGGGCCGTTCGACCTCAAATTCCTCGCCCACGCTTTCAGCCTGATCGCCAATGATTACAACATCTTTGCGCAGGACGGACAGGTAAAGTTCATGCCGCTTGAAGACAACTTCCGCCTGTTCATCACCTGGTGCCGCGATCTGTGGGACGCCGGGCTGCTGGACAAGAACGGCTTTACCCTGGCCGACGACATGCGCACCGTGACCGATTCCAAGGCGACGCCGACCTACGGAGCCATCATCACGCCCATGGCCGCGGATATTTTCAAGGTCTCCTGGGCGGAAAACTACGCCATCATGCCGCCGCTTTCCTACGAAGGAAGCAAGGCGTACCGCGATTTTGCCGGGCCCGCGCTGCGCGGGACGTTCGCTGTGACCAGCGGCTGCAAAGATCCCGAAACGGTGCTTCGCTGGGTGGACAGCCTTTACGCGCAGGAAGGCGCGATCCTTGCGTCCATCGGCCTTCAGGACGTGGATTACCTGGTGGACGGCGACGGTACCTGGCGTTATCTGGAAGCGGTACAGAACAACTTTGACACCTTCCGGGGCGCCACGCTGATCGAGGGCGGCTCCTCCGATCAGCCCGGCGTTTCCGTCAGCGAGTTCGAGCGGCGCATGAGCGGCAGCGCCATGGTGCTGAATATCCTGGAGCAGCAGCGCGATTTCCATGAATTCGTGCAGATGCCCTTCCCGTATTACACGCTCACCGCGGAGCAGAGCGAAACCGTCGCGCCGCTGCAGGAAAAGCTGGGCTATTACGTGGATATGCAGATTGCCCGCTGGGTGCTGGGAGAAGAAGAGATCAGCGACGAAAGCTTCGCGGCGTTTGAAGAAAAGCTCCAGGAGCTTGGTCTAAAGGAGTTTCTCGCTTTCTGGCAGGATGTACTGAATCAAATGTGAGGAGGGCGATACCCATGTGTCTTTATTCCGATATGCTCGCTCAGATCAAGCGCCAGCCCGCGATGGAGCGCCTGTCTCAGCTGTACGGCATGCGAAACGGCGAGCTGGCGAGGCAAATGAGCCGCTATACCAGCCTGATCAAAACACATGAAGAAAGCTTCCACGCGGCCGTGCCGCTCTATCTGATCAGCGCGCCCGGGCGCACGGAGATCATCGGCAACCACACCGATCACAACAACGGCCGGGTGCTGGCCGCGGCAGTGAACCTGGACTGCCTGGCCTGCGTATCTCCCCGGGACGATATGATAGTCCGTATACAGAGCGCCGGTTATCCCGGCATCGAGCTTTCCCTGGACAACCTGGAAAAACGCCCGGAGGAAGAAGGCACGTCCGCGGCGCTTGTGCGCGGCGTTGCAAAAGGCATGGCGGACAGGGGATATAAGCTGGGCGGCTTTGACGCGGCGGTGACCAGCGATGTGATCGGCGGCAGCGGCCTGTCATCCTCGGCGGCTTATGAGGTGATGGTCTGCGCGGTGATCGACGCGCTGTACAACGGCTTCGTGGTTGACAGCACCGCGCGCGCGCAGATATCGCAGTACGCGGAAAACGAATACTTCGGCAAGCCCTCCGGCCTGATGGACCAGATGGCCTGCTCCACGGGCGGTCTGGTGACCATTGATTTCAAGGACGTAAAGAACCCCGTTGTGGAGCCGCTCTTCTACGATTTCCAGAAGGCCGGCTATTCGCTGGTTGTGGTGAACACCGGCGGCAGCCACGACAACCTGACCGCCGAATACGCCGCGGTGCGGTCCGAAATGCAGGCGGTGGCCAACGCGCTGGGCAGAGACGTGCTGCGTCAGGTGCGGCCCGAGGAACTGTGCCAGGCCATTCCCGAGCTGCGCCGGAAAACAGGGGAGCGGCCCATCCTGCGCGCCATACACTTTATGGAAGAAAACCGCAGGGTCAAGGCCATGGTGCAGGCTGTCCGGGACGGGAACCTGAGCGCCATGTTTGAAAACATCATCGCGTCCGGGGAAAGCAGCTGGAAGCTGCTGCAGAACCTGTACCCTGCCGGTAAGGAACAGCCGCTGACCCTGGCGCTGACAATCGCGGAAACGCTTCTGAAAGGCAAAGGCGCATGGCGCGTGCACGGCGGCGGCTTCGCGGGCACCACGCTGAACTTTGTCCCCAACGGAGAGGTCGATCATTTCGTGAGCCGCATGGAGGATGTTTTCGGTGACCATTCCTGCTTTGTGCTGAATGTGCGTCCTGAAGGCGCGGCGATCGTTTTCGGCCCCCGGGCAAAATGACGCTGTAACGTTTCCTCTCCATCCGCCCGGAAGGATACGGGCGGGTGGAGTTTTTCTTCCATTTTTTGCTTGCGGAAAGGAGACCTGATGGCGGATATATTGGGCTTTCTGGCGGGAACCGGAATGGCCGCGCTGGTCGGCACGCTGATCGTTGTTTTCCTGCGTCAGATGAGCTGGATGCGTCAGGACGCGGCGCGGCTGCTGGGACGCAGCGCGGCGCTGGTGGGGGCGGCAGGCGCTGTGTATCTGCTGCTCGCGATGCTGAACCGTCTGGCGTTATATGGAAAAATCGAAGGCGATATAGGCCTTGCCGCGCTGTTTCGCGGCCCGTATATGACCCGGATGCTGGCGGCGCTGATCGATCCGGCGGAGGTTGGCCCCGTTTCGCTGGCGTTTGCCTGGATCAGCCATTTACTGGGCAGGGCGCTGTTTGGTCAGTTTGTTTTTTCCGGGCTTCTCCTGGCCTGGCTCATGACGGGCGCGGGCATATACCTGATTCAGCTGCGCCTTGAAAAAATCACCGACGCGAAAACCGCCCGGGATTGCGCCCTGCTGCTGCTGTTTCTGCCCGGCGGCGTGTTCTTCCTGCTGCCGGGTTGGGCGCCTGTCTGCCTGCTTTTCGCCGCCTCGCTCTTTTATTTCCTGACAAGGAAAACCCGCGCCTGGAAGCTGCGCTATTCCCCGGCGGGCTTTGGCTGGCTGATCGCGGTCTGCGCCCTGCTGTCGGCGGCGGTCACGGTCTGCTTGGCCGAGGGCAGAATCGGCTGACGGAGGAGCGAACCGATGAAACGAATGCTGACAAAACGGGGCCGGACATGGCTGACGGTTTTCCTTTCCACACTGGCGCTGCATTACCTGATGCTTGCGCTGCACCTGCTTACAGCCAGCGGTTCCTTTTCCTTCCAGCAGCTGGGCGAACTGATCGTAAAGCGCCTCATGGAACCGGGCGACGCCACGCGCTACATCGACGTGGCGCAGCATGGCTATGTGACCCAGGGAGAAAACGCCATCAACCTGGTGTTTTATCCGTTGTATCCGCTTTTGATGCGCTGGCTCGGCTGGCTGACGTTCAGCCTGCCGCTCGCGGGCGTGATCATTTCCCACGTCGGTTACGGCGTCGCTTCGGTGCTGCTGTATGAACTGATCCTGCTGGACGGAGACCGGCGCAGCGCCTGGGACGGAGTGCTGCTGATGGCGCTGTATCCGTTTTCCATGTTCGCGCTGGGCGTGTTCACGGAGGGGATTTTTCTTGCCCTTTCCATCGGCTGTCTGTATGCGCTGCGAAAAAGGAATTTTCCTGCGGCGGGGATCGTCGGCTTCCTCGCGGCGCTGACCCGCACGCAGGGCATGCTGCTGTTTTTCCCGGCGGTATACGAATGGGTGACAATGCGTTTCGGGCCTGGGAAAGAAAAACTCCGCTGTCAGGACGCGTTTTTGCTGCTCATCCCGGCGGGCTTTTGCGTGTATCTTGGCATCAACGCGGCGCTGTGGGGCAACTGCTTCCAGTTTCTGCGGTTCGAGGCGGGGGAGCCCTGGTATCAGAGCACCCAGTGGGTCGGGGAAAACATCGCCCAGCATGTCACCCTGGGGCAGCAGTATCCCGGCCTCGCCTGGATCATTTATTATGTGCAGATCGCGCTGTACTTTTCCGTTCTCGCCGTGCTGGCCTACGGCGTGTATAAAAAGGAAAGAATGGCGTATCTGCTCTATGGCGGCGTGTATCTGGGCTTTTCGTACCTCTCCGGCTGGATGATCAGCGGAGGCAGGTATATGCTCTGCTGCGTGCCGGTCTACATCATCCTGGCCAAGCTGAAAGACGGCCTGCCCCGCCGCCTTCTCCTGGCCGGCGCGGCCATGCTGTTTTTCCTGTACAGCAGGATGTATCTGCTGGGATACGCCATTATGTAGGGAATGAGGAGGTTTGCTCATGATCGTAACGCACGCGGCGAAGGAAACGAGAGACCTTGGCGCGAAGCTGGCGGCTTTTTTGCGGCCGGGGGACGTGGTGCTGCTGCGCGGGGAATTGGGCGCGGGAAAGAGCGAATTCGCACGGGGCGTGGCGCGGGGCCTGGGGATCACCGGGCCGGTGCCAAGCCCGTCCTTTACCATCCTGAACGCCTACGACGAAGGCCGCATTCCGCTGTACCACTTCGACTGGTATCGCATCCACGATCCCGACGAGATCGGTGAAATGGGCTTTGAGGAGCAGCTTCACGGCGACGGCGCGTCGCTGATCGAATGGAGCGAACAGGCACCGGACTATGTGCCGGACCGGGCGCTGGCTGTGTACATCCGCGCGGTTTGCGAGGATACAAGGGTAATCACCGTGGAGCCCCTGGGCGGGTTCCCGTTCCGGGAGGAGCAGCTTTTATGATTCTGTTTTGTATGGACACTTCCGGCCCCGTGGCCGGCGTGGCGATTATGCAGGATGGCGCTGTCCGCTATGAGGCCATGGCTGTGAACGCTTTTACGCATTCCCGTTCCATCCTGCCCATGGCGGAGGAAGCCTATCAGCACACCGGTCTGGAAGTGAACCAGACCGATTTCTTCGCCGTCACCGTAGGGCCCGGCTCCTTTACGGGCGTGCGCATCGGGGTCAGCACGGTGAAGGGCCTGGCCCACGCGGCGGGCAAGCCTTGCATCGCCGTGGACGCGCTGGAAGCCATGGCGGCGGGGGTCATGCACTTTGACGGGGTGATTTGTCCCATCCAGGACGCGCGCGCCGGGCAGGTGTACGGCGCTGCCTTCGCGGGCGGCACGCTGAAACGCCTGCTGCCCGACGAGCCGATCAAGCTGGAAGACTATCTGAAAAAGGTGTCCGCATTCGGGAAAGACATGCTGTTCCTCGGTGACGGGATGCCGGTGCACCGGACAAAGATAGAAGAAATCCTGGGGGAAAAAGCACGCTTTGCCCCGCCGCACCTGGCCTTCCTCCGTCCCGCCTCAGCGGCTTATTTGGCCTGGAACAGACAGGATGAAGCGGTTCCGTATCAGAAGCTGTCCCCGCTGTACCTGCGTCCGCCCCAGGCCGAGCGGCAGAAGAATCTAAAGGAGATGGGCCATGAGTGATTTCAGAATCCGCCGCATGACCCTTTGCGACGTGGACGGGGCGCATGCTGTTGAAGCGGCCTCATTCCCCAAGCCCTGGAGCCGGGAGGACTTTGTAAAAGAAATGACCTCCAATGCCTGCGCCCGTTATCTGGTGGCGGAGGAGGCGGGAAAAATCATCGGCTTCGCCGGGGCCTGGATCGTGCTGGACGAAGCGCACATCACCAATATCGCCGTTTTGCAAGAATACCGCGGACAGGGTATCGGCCGGGCGCTGACCGAAGCGCTCCTGAAATACGCCTCAAACCTTGGCGTGGTGTACGCCACGCTGGAGGTGCGAAGGAGCAACGAAATTGCGCAGAACCTCTACAAATCCCTTGGCTTCGAATACGTGGGCGTCCGGAAGAAATACTATGAAAACAATGGCGAGGACGCCTTTATCTTCTGCTGCCAGCATATGCCCGAATCTGACCCGGACTTTGAGGAAGAGGAAACGATCAGGACCTGACAAGCGAAATCACTCCTCACTCCTTACTTTAGCAAAACTATTGACAGACATTGCCTGGAATGATATGATTGCATTGATTGAAAACGTTACCGATAACGATGCCGAAAGCTGACTGCAGAGGAAACCGTCATGAAGATTTACACCATCCGGGACATTGCTGAAATCGCCGGCGTCAGCGTGACCACTGTGTCCAGGGTGCTGAACGACCGCCCGGACGTGAGCCAGGAAACGAAGGAAAAAGTGCGCCGGGTGATGGCGAAATGCCACTTCGTGGGCAACGCGAACGCGCGCGGGCTCAAGCAGGTGGACGGCGAAACCGTCGCGCTGATCATCCGCGGACGGATGAATCCTTTTCTCAACGCGCTCACGGAAGCGATTCTGTTCTGCCCCCGGGGCGATAAGACGGCCATGATCACCGAGTACATCGACGAGCAGGACGACGAATTCCTTCACGCCCTCATGCTGATGAACCGGCGGCGGATCGCGGGGCTGATCTTTCTGGGAAGCCGCATCGACGAGCGCTGCAAAGCGCTGGACGGGGTGAGCGTGCCCATGGTCTTTGCCACGGTGAGCACGAAGGGCACCGCCTTGGAGCGGGCGGCCTCCGTGTCCATGGACGACCGGGAGATGGTCAGGCGCGCAGTGGAAGAACTGCTGAAGCGCGGCCATCGGGAAATCGCCGTCTTCGGCGGCAGGCGCACGGGAGACGACAGCCTGGTGCTTCGCGCGCTTGGCGCGGAGGAGGCGCTGTACGGCCGCGGGATGGCACTGGACGCGGCGCATTATGTGGAGACCCGCCTCACGCTGAACGACGCTTATCAGGCCGGACTGGACTTTTTCAAAAAGAACCCGGGGATCGACGCCGCGTTCTGCATGAGCGATACGGCTGCCATGGGCGTCATCCGCGCGCTGGCCGACCTTGGAAAGCGCGTGCCCGACGATGTGAGCGTGATGGGCGTGGACGGCATCGAGCTCGGACGGTATACCACGCCGCGGCTCTCCACCGTCGTTCAGCCAATCGACGAAATTGCCAGGGAAAGCGTGGCGGTGCTCACCGACATGATGGAGAAGCACGCGTCCGCCCGGCATATCACGGTGGAAGCGAAAATCGAAATTCGGGAATCGGTTCGATGAAAGATATAGTTTATAGTTCTAAGTTTATAGTTCTAAGCTTTTTTGCTTTCAACTTATTCACTTGGAACTTAGAACCTATTACTTAGAATTCATACAAATGGAAAGGATGACATTTATGAAGCGCCAAAGCGGTATCCTGCTGCACATTTCCTCCCTGCCCGGCCCGGACGGCATCGGCAGCCTGGGTAAGGAAGCCTATCAGTTCGCGGACTTCCTGCACGCGTCCAACATGGGCATCTGGCAGGTATTGCCCATGGGCCCCACGGGCTACGCGGAATCCCCCTACCAGTCCACCAGCATTTTCGCCGGCAACCCCATGCTGATTTCCATTGACAAGCTGGCGGAAAACGGCTGGCTCGACCTGTCCGACGCGGAACGGTTCGTGCCCAAAGACCTGAACATGGTGGATTTTCCCTCTGTGCAGGAATACAAATGGGCGCTGCTGCGCAAGGCGTTCGCGGCGTCTGAGCGGAAGCTCAAAAAAGCCATTCAGCAGTTCGCCGATGAAAACGACTGGCTGCGGGATTTCGCCCTGTTCACCGCGGTGAAGAACCACTTCGATAAAGCTATGTGGACGAAGTGGCCCGACCGGGCGATCATGATGCGCGAGCCGGAAGCCATCGCCAAGTACCAGAAGAAGCTGGACAAGGAAATCCGCTTCCATATGTGGTGCCAGTACGTGTTCGCCCTGCAGTGGTTCGCGCTGAAGGAATATTGCAACGGTTTGGGGATCAAACTGTTTGGGGATATGCCCATCTACGTGGCCGAGGACAGCGCCGACACCTGGACGAAGCCCGAGGTGTTCCAGCTGGACAAGGACCGGGTGCCGCGGCGCATCGCGGGCGTGCCGCCGGATTACTTCTCCGCTGACGGCCAGCTGTGGGGCAATCCGCTGTACCGGTGGAGCTACCTGAAATCCAAGGGCTACGACTGGTGGGTCAAACGCATGGCGCACATGGGGAAAATGTACGACATCATCCGTGTCGACCACTTTATCGGCTTTGCCAACTACTTCTCCGTGGCCCACGGCGCGCCGAACGCCCGCGGCGGCCATTGGGTCATGGGTCCGGGCAAGGAACTGTTCAAGGTGCTGCAGAAGAAGCTGCCCGGCCTGGACATTATCGCGGAAGATCTGGGCGCGGTGAACGACCATGTGCGGGATGTCATCGCCTTCACCGGCTATCCGGGCATGAAGGTGCTGTCCTTCGCCTTTGGCGCGGATGACTCCAACGTGCATATCCCCGAGAACATTTCCGAGAACACCGCATATTACACCGGCACTCACGACAACGTGACCGCCCTGTCCCGCGTGAAGAACTGCACCAAGGACGAACTGAAATCCGCCATGGAGATCACCGGGTTTAAGAAGATCGACGACGCGCCCTGGGCGTTTGTGAAAACCGTGTATGCCAGCAAGGCCCGCATCGCCATGGCTTCCATGCAGGACATTCTGGGCCTGGACGACTGGGCCACCATGAACCGCCCCGGCACCATTGGCGGCAACTGGCTATGGCGCATGAAGCCCGGCGCAGCTACCCCCGCCCTGGCGAGGAAGCTTAAAAAGCTGAATGAGGAATGCAAGCGGCAGGTAAAAGAAGGAGACGACAAGTGAGCAGATTAGGCGATTTGATTCGTTTGGAGCGCACGCGGCAGGGGCTGACCCATAAGCAGGTGGCCCGGAAGTGCGGCGTGAGCGACAAGTATTTGATGGAAGTGGAAGCGGGTACCCGCATCATCGCGGACGACCAGGCGCGCCGCATCTTGAAATCCATGGGCATGACCGAGCATACCGAGTCCGATTTTACGTTGGACGACATCGCGGCCACGGTGGATCTGCAATCCGCCGTGCCGCAGCTGACCAAGGCGGTGGAGACAAAAAAAGCTCCCGTAAAACAGGAAAAGCCCGAAGTGGTGGCGGAGAGCGACCCCGGCGTGGCAGGCTCCATCTGGCTGGATGCACTGTCCGGCGTATTGAAGCACGTGCCCATTTACAACGCCGTCATGAAGGAAGTGGGCCACCGCCTGCTCCCCATCACCAACGGCAAGATCGAAGGCGCGGCCCCGGACAAGGTGTATTACTTCATGGCCCCGGACAACGACCTGCGTGGTTTCCGCGTACAGCGGGGAGACCTGGTGCTGGTAGTCCCCGCCCAGGCGGCGGTGGACGGGGCGATCATGCTGCTGCAAACGCCCCAGGGCCGCATCCTGCGCAAGATCAAGCGCGTGAACGACTATCAGGCCATGCTGCAAAAGTACGACGAAGCCTTTGAAAGCGAGATCAAGAACTTCAATGAACTGACATTTGTTGGCCGTTGCGTAAGGCTTGAAGCGGAACTGATGTGATAATATCTTTCTGGGGGGAACCTCTCTTTGGAGACCAGAGAGAGGTTCCCCCCAGTTCCGCAGCCTCAATCGTCGCAACTCCGCTTACGCCCCGCGCTATTCCCTTCGGGAAGCGCGGGTTTCGGGCGGCAATCCAAGGATTGCTCGCCCTCAGCCTCGCGTTGCTCGGCGCTATTCATGCGGAGATTGCTCGTTT
>JAFWQM010000020.1 GCA_017509065.1 Clostridia bacterium | reverse complement strand
CCAGGGAATAATCCCTGGTGGGAAAGCTCGCTTTCCCCAGAGATTTTCCCGGCTTTCTTGGGCCAGAAGCCCTCAAACTTTCCGTAACTCCAGCGCAACAGGCGCAGCTTGTTGGTATATCCCAACGATGTTATTTCGCCATTTGCGGGTCCAGGGGGATCATCCCCCTGGTCGGGGTCTGGGGCGGATAGCCCCAGCGGTCTTTTGTGCGCTATATTACGGTATCGCGGCAATAACGGAATCCAGCCGTTCCTTCTGCATATAGAACAGTGAAACGCCGTCTACGACCATTGCGTCGTGGAGCGCGTCAAAAGGATAAAATTCGATCTTACGGGTCAGATGGCTGTTTTTCAGCGTGATCGTCGCACGGCTTTCACCGGACAGAACAAAACCGTCCGGCAGCGCGCCGTCGCCCGACAGGGCAGCAAGGCTCTTGTACCAGGCCGCGAATGCTTCGGCGTCCATGTCTTCGCTTTCCCCCGCTCGGCGCACGGCCATGTCGTAGAGCGTTTGCCCATATTCATCCGTAGCGATCTGATTATTTTCCGCAACGCTCTCCACCATGCGCACCTCGTACGCGCCTGAGACCCCGCTGGCAGATATGCTCACCTCGTCCAGGTTATTGACCAGAAAGTTGACGGGATTGACAAGCACCATATCCCGCGGATTCAGGGTTTTCCAGAAGCCGAGCAGGAAGTTGCTGGCTTTGTAAACCCTGCCCCGCCATGCCAGGTATACGCCGCTCTTTCCCGTTTCCTTTCCCAGCTTGAGGACATATTCCTGCTCCGCAACCGGGAAGGAGACCTGCTGTCCGTCCTCTGTTTCGCCGGTAATGACGGTGGCCGCCTGGGTGAGCGTGACAGTCGCTTCGGGGGCATCCAGACCGTACATTGAAAGGTCCATATCCGCTTCATCGCCGAGATACGCCTCAAAGCCCATGCTCTCTATACGCGACAGGAGCGCGTCCATCCGCTGTATGGAAAGGGGATAGGAAAACGGCAGCTTCATCTGCCAGCCGGAGGGCGTGTATTCCGCCGCCCAGACGACGCTGCCCGAAACCTCGATGCGATCCAGCAGGGAAGCGTCAATCCTGGGCTGGTCGAAGGCCAGCAGGTATTCCATTTCATGGAAAAATACCTCGCTGTCGGCCTCAATGACCGTATATACCCTTGCGTCCCCTGTCAGCATACAGTAGCGCTGAGGCGTTATTTCACTGGGCGCGGCGTTCCCATACAGCATTTCTTTCTTTTCTCCGTCCGCGTAAGTGATTTCCACCCGCGCCTGCGGCTGATCCAGGCCGAAGACGGCAGCGGTCAAGCCCTGCTCCGGGTTCAGCTCCGGCAACACCACCGCTTCAGCGGGCACTTTACCCAGCGACAGCATGATTTCCTCCATGACGGACGCGCGGAGCGGCGCGTCCTCCCGGCCCTGCAGCGCAAAGCCTTCCACCTGTCGGACGAGCGTGTACGCCACGCTGTCCTTTGGGGAGATACGGACAGAAACGATATCGTCCGCCGGTCGCTCCAAAAGCATCACGGTCTCCCCCGCTTCAGGCACGGCCGGAGCTTTGGAAAAACTCCGCACCCAAATGACTGCGGCTCCTGTGGCGATACAGGCGCACAGGAGCAGCAGTATGACTTTTTTATGGCTCGCCGGTTGGCGAAGCTTTTTTCTCGGAACTTTTTGCATCTCAGAGGTTCTTTCTCGGAATCAGCACCAGCAGCGCGCCAAGGAGGATGAGGAGCGGGAGCATGACGATCACGATCACAGCGGGCTTGATATCGCCCATGCTCAGGCGTTCGCGCTGGGCCGCTTTTGGAGAGATGTTCAGGCTGATCGGCTCCCGCTCCTGGAGCGAACGGATGATTTGCAGCATGAAGGCGTTGGAAGAAGTGTTCAGCTGCATCCAGTACTCCAGGAACACATTGCTGTCGCCTATCACAAACATATGCGAGGTGACGCCGTTTTCGTACATCTTGTCCGACCATACGGAAACGGGGAATTTGCCCTCGGGGTCATCCTCGTGCCAGAGGATGGAAGTGCCGTCGTCAGATGTCCTGCGAATATAGGCTTCCCCGGTGATCAGCAAAGGATACGCCATCACGCCGTCCGGCTGTGGATCCGACAGACGGTAGGACCGCGCTTCCGTGACCATGATGATGCTTTCTCCCGCGGACAAAAGCGAATGGGTGATATCCGTATCCTGCAAATAGGGCATCAGGATCACGGGATAATTGGAATAATAGCTGTTTGTTTCTTTCTCATTCGCGATCGTCAGGCCGGGCAGCGCTTCGATACCGTAAGAACGCAGCAGCGCGTTGAAGTTTTCCAGGTTCAGCGGATCGCCGAATTCCGAGGTGATGAAAAAGTCGCCGCCTGCTTTCGCGAATTCAACCAAAGCGTTCAGTTCTTCGTCCGTTAGGTCATACTGAGGAGACAGCAGCATCAGCGGGTTTTCGGGGTTCAGCGTATCCCCCGTCGCAAGATTCACACGAACGACCTGATAGTTGGCTTCATTCAGGATCTGTTCGAGGAACGCGGTCTGATCCTGAGTCTTTTCCCGATGGCCGGACAGGATCTGGATACAGGGTATACTGTCCTGGATCACGAAACAAATAGCTTCCGTGATGATTTTCTCATAGGAAACCAGAATCTGGTCATAGTATCCGGTTTCCATATTATAAGCGCGATAATAATAATCTTCATTTGTCAGGATGCGCGACAGACCCGTATCCGGGCAGTAAACGATGAGGCAGTCGTCCGTCACGGTTCTGTTTCCTGTCGCGTCGGTGAACGCGTTACGCAAAAGAGGATCGCCCAGCAGGTTTTCCTTGATCACCGTCACGCGGTCCGAGGCCACTTCATAGCGTTTCACAAGAGAAAGCAGGTCCTCATTTCCGCCGGAAGCCGGTATGACTGTATAGAGCTCCACATCCTTGTCGAGCTGCGCCAGCACTTCCCTGGTAACTTCGCCCTGGGTGGTCGCTTCGTTGAAAGAACAGTCCACCTGCAGGGCAAAGCGGTCCTCCAGCCCGTCAAACAGCGCTGACAAAAGCACGATCAGCGCGATCACGACCGCGGTCAGCAAAACGGAAAACCCGCCGCAGCGCAGTTTCCGGTTGTTTTTTATTTTTGTCCACAGACTATTTTTCTGTTTCATGCTGATCACGCCTCGCTCCACCGGCGGGCATCCATCGCCCGCACGCTCAAGAAAATCATCACAACGATGAACAGCAGATAGAACACCGTATTGCTCAGGCTCAACTGGCCGCGCACAAACGGAGCGAACCTCTCATACAGGCTGATAAACGTCAGCGCCCGGCTGACCTGCTCGATCGTCACGGCGGACGCCAGCAGGTCAGCCATCCATACGAGCAGATTGACGCCGATGCCCAGCACAACCGCCGTCACCTGGCTCTTGGCGAAGCAGGACACAAACAGGTCGAGCGCGATAAAAGCGCAGCCCTGCAGCACCAGGCCCAGGTAACCCACCGCGGTTTCCAGAGCGTACAGTTTTCCGTACACCGCTACAACGCACGCGTACATCAGGCTGCACGCGACCGCCGTTAGAAGTACCGAGCAGGCGGCCAGGTATTTTCCAATCACGATCCCGCTCATGGAGCAGGGCGAAGCCAGCAGCATCTGATCCGTGTTCCGCTGCCGCTCGCCCGCGATGAGACGCATGGTCAGGAGCGGCGACAGGATCATCCACAGATAGCTGAGCTCAGCCAGCAGCGCCATCATGTTGCTCGAACGCGCCGCCAGATTGGTAATGCCGAAAAAAACGCTGCCAATGCTCAAAAACACGCCCAGAAATACATAAGCAGCTGAAGTGTAATAATAACTTTGCATCTCACGCCTGTAAATGGCGAACATAAAAACCTCCATATTCAGCGGGGATTGACGCCCGGAAACAAGCGCTTCTCTCCGCGCTTAGGTCAGACCGTTTCATCCATCGTAGCCCGCAGGAATACATTCTCCAGGCTGTCCTCCACAGGCGAAAGGCGCAGCAGCGGGATCTGCAGGGCGGAAAGCAGCGTAAACAGCTCGCGCTCCACCAGCCCGTTGTTCTCCGCCGTCAGCACTGCCTGGGTCACGTCGGGGTCGGCGTTTTTTTCGCTTTCTACCCGCCGGACGCTTTGCAGCTGCCGAAGCGCAGGCAGAATTTTTTCCTCCCTGCAGTCGATCACCACCCGCAGTCTGTGTTCCTCATTCTGCAATTCGTGAAGCGCGCTGTCGCAGATGATCCTGCCGTGATGCAGAATAATCACCCGGTCGCACACGGCCTGCACTTCGCTGAGAATATGGGAAGAAAAGAGTATCGTATGCTCTCCTGCGAGGGAAAGGATCAGCTGTCGCATTTCGCTGTTCTGCTTTGGATCGAGGCCCGCGGTGGGCTCGTCCAGGACAATCACCTCGGGCGTGCCGCACAGCGCCTGCGCGACGCCGGCGCGCTGCCGGTAGCCTTTGGACAGATTGCCGATCTTCCTGTCCAGCACGTCGGAAAGACCTGTCTTTTCCGCCACGTTTTCAACGTGCTCCGCAATTGCCCTTTTCTCAACATCCTTTAATTCGCACGCAAAGATAAGATAAGCGCGAACCGTCATTTCACTGTAAACCGGAACGGCCTCGGGCAAATAACCGATCATCCGCTTTGCTTCCCGCGGCTTAAGCAGCAGATCGTTCCCGCCGATGGAAACGCGGCCCGACGTCGGAGCCAGGCACCCGGTCATGATGTTCATCATGGTCGTCTTGCCGGCGCCATTCTGTCCAAGCAAGCCCATCACCTGGCCCTTGGGCACCGTAAAGGTCACGTCCTGCAGGGCATTCAGCGCGCCGTACCGCTTGGACACATGTTCAAAAGAAATCATCAATGTTCCTCCCGCTTTTTACTATCCGAAAAAGCGTAATTATTTTACCATCAATATCTAAATAAAAAATGAACAAACTGTAAAGTCCGGCCAACATAAGTGCGAACCAGCACCAGTTTTGTCGAATCACTTTACGAAGCCGGGGAAAGTGTGTTATAATAGGTTCGCAGCGCCCACTTCACATTTAAAATACGCGCAAAACAGGACGCTGTTCCCCACTTTGAAAAACTGAAGAAGGTGAAACACGATGTATCGGAAAGTAACGCCGCGCTTCCAGATGACGAACGAAAACCTGAAAACACAGCGGAGCGCGCTGCTGGTCGTCTGCGCTGTTCTGTTGATCCTGAGCTTGGTGCTGGGCTTTTTCGCCCTGCGGAATATGGATTACCAGGGAAAGGTGCAGAGCCAGATCAGGCAGCGCATGTACAGTGCTTCCGCTTCCGCGCTCGATGAAATCGGCAAGCTCGGCAGCATTGTCACTTCCAACGCCTCCGCGCGGCTCGCCCGCGTCAGGCAGTACGTTTACTACATAGAACAGCTCAACGGCTTCAGCATTTCCCTCGCCGGCGGCGAAGGCGGCAGACTGGTGAGCGCCGATTATTTTACCACGCTGTACGCCGATCTGGATACGATCGAAAGCCTGATCCAGCTCTCCACCACATCCACGCTCGACGCCCGCACGCTGCTGCAGAACCACCTGACCGAGCTGCAAAACGCGCTGCCACGCTAATCCTGGGGTTCCTCCCGAGGAATCATGGCAGAAATGGCTTCACAGAAATCCGGCATGGCCCGCTTCACGCGGACAAAATGCCCTTCGCGGTTCAGAAACACATGTTCAGACCGGGCCGAGCACACCTGCTCCCCGGTCTTTTTTGCGCGCATTTCATAGCGGATCGCCAGCACAACGCCGTTAAAGGAAGCGGGCAGCACGGCAATTTCCACTTCATCGCCGAAAACGCAGGGCTTCAGATACTTGCAGGAAACGGACATGACCGGGGAAACAACGCCCTTTTCCTCCATCTCCGCGTAGGGAAAACCCAGTTGGTCCATGAAGTCGATGCGGGCTTCCTCCATCCAGCGGACATAGTTGCTGTGGTGCGCCACCCCCATCATGTCCGTTTCGTAATACTGAACTTTGTGGATATAAGGCTTCATCGTCAGTCATTCCACCCTTCCGTGTCCCAAAGCGCTTCATCCCGCTTCCGGATGGACTGAAGGCCCGGGTCCTCCACCTGATCGGAAGCGTCCTCCGCGGCGCGCTGGCGCAGGAAAAAAGCCTGTTTTCCGGGCGTTTCGTTTTTCAGCGCCAGAATGGCCTCCCGGCTCAGGGCCTGGCCGTCGCCCTGGCAGGCGTAACACCGGTACAGGCATTCGGGACACACGCAGCAGTTGTCCCGTTCGGAATGCACCATATAGCTCTCCGTATTGCAGCGCGGACATCCGCAGCGCATAAATATCACCTCGATACTCTAATTCCTATTTCCTAACCCGGATAAACCGGAGGAGTTTTCTGGGGGAAACCGCTCTTTGGTGGCCAAAGATTGCCTTCCCCTCGCAGGGGAAGGTGGCGCGAAGCGCCGGATGAGGTCTATCCCCCAGCTCCCCTTCCGAGAAAGCCATAAGGTTTTCAGACTTTTTATCATTTTGCGAATACTTTTGCTTATAAGAGTCTAATCCCTCTTCCCACGCTCAATGACTCCCCGACGTGGCGCTTGACGAAGCGACTGAAGCGGTGACGGCGCACATGGCCATTTCCTGGGCGATGATCTGCACCAGGGTGCTGGTCATGGCGGCGGTATTGGCCTGATCGCGGTTGGTGTACAGGTCGGACACCAGCAGAGCAGCGTGCATTGCGCGCGTTTTGGCTTCGATGCCGAACACGCCGCCATACCCTTTTTGCCCTTTCAGGAAATCGCTGACTTCCTGAATGTCCCGCACCAGGTCGGGAATGCCGACGCCCGTGACGGACAGCGCGGCCAGGGTGCTCAGTTCATGATATCTGCCGTATTTCACACCAGCGTCCCGAAGGGCGTTATAAAGCTCGATCACGCGACCGGCCTTTTCCTCCGGCGCGCCGTCGGACAGCGCCAGGATATGGGACACGGTCTGCACATCGTTGCTGGAAGAAAAGCGTTCCCTCAGCGCTTTGTAGCAGGCTTCCATGTCAATGATCAGGTCGTCGTCGCTCTTTTCGGCAAAGGCCATCAGCACGGCGAACACGCTGTCCTCGGAGGATGTCAGGAAAGGATGCTCTTTCTGCATCCGCTTGTAAATCACTTTACCGCGCCCGGCTTTTTCCTCCACCCGGTTCCTGTCCGCAAGGTCTGTAAGCAGGAAAGCTACCAGCGCAAGGTATTCGGAACTCCAGAATTCCTGTTTCAGCATGCTGTAGTTTTCCAGCGCCTGGGCCATTTTCTCCTCCGGCCGGTCGCTCAGCGCAAGCATCGCGGCGAGGGCAGGGCGGATGTTGCCCCGGAAATTGGAAAAAATACCGGTCTGGCTTTCGATGATCTTTTTGCAGCGCTTCAGTTCTTCCGTATCCGCTGTCCTTCCGTAGGCGCAGAACAGGTTCGCGCAGACGGGATGAATGTAATGGCTGTCCCATTTGAACGCGTCGCGCACGGCGTCCCGGTTGATAATAAAGCTGTCGCACAGTGTTTGCAGTTCCGCTTTCATGTCGTTCCCTCCTAACCCGGATACAACCGGAGGAGTTTTCTGGGGGAAACCGCTCTTTGGAGGCCAAAGATTGCCTTCCCCTCGCAGGGGAAGGTGGCGCGAAGCGCCGGATGAGGTCTATCCCCCAGACCCCCTTCCGAGAAAACCATAAAGGTTTTAGACTATTGCCTTTTTACAAATACTTTTACTTATAAGCGCCTAACAGTTTCCTGTTGCAGTCACAGAATAGCATACTGCCGGCATTTCGGAAAGAGCAATCGCCCGAACGATACTTTTGGATGCCTCAATTGTCACATCCAGCCGGTATGACTTTCCTTGTACGCTTTCACCGCCGCGTCGGCCTGACGGATGAGCACGTCCATTTCGCCTCTGCTGTACACCGTTGCGCCCGAAGCCATGGCGTGGCCGCCGCCGTGGTGGTTTTCCGCCACCTGGTTGATGGTCATGAACCGGCTGCGCAGGCGCACGCGGATGCCCTCCTGGGGCCTGTCCATTTCAATGAACGCCAGCCAGCACAGGCAGCCCCTGATATTCTCCAGGAAGGAGATCACATTGCTTGCCGCTTCGGTGCTGAGGCCGAATTTCTGCTGCATTTCCTTTGACACGAAGATATACGCCACGCCGTTTTCCGTCCGTTCCATGCGATCGTACACATAGGCGCGGAATTTCAGCGTGTCGTAACTGTGCAGGTAGAGGTTTGCGTACAGCGTTTCGGTGTCCACCCCTGCGTCCAGGATCAGCCCGGCCAGGCGCATGGTTTCCCCGTTCACGCCGCCGAACCGGAAGCGGCCGGAGTCCGTCACCATGCCCATGAAAAGATAGGACGCGGCCTGCTTTGTCAGCGTGAGTTCGTCCCGGAACAGCCGGCAGAAATCCGCGATCATTTCGCAGGTGGAGGATCGTTCCGGCTCCACCCAATTGATGCCGCCGTACGCGTCCGTTTCAATATGGTGATCAATTTTGATGATCTCTTTGCACAGGGAATACTTTGGATTGGAAATCCGGCTCTGAATCGACGTATCCACCACGATCCCCAGAGAGCCCCGGTAAACTTCGTCCGGCACTTCCGCGTCGTCCGGGCCGAGAAAGGAAAGGAATTCGGACTGCTGCGCGTCCACGAGCAGCGCTTCCTTTTCCGGCCAGGTAGCTTTGATCAGCTCCTTAAGGCCCTTGGACGCCCCCGCGCAGTCCCCGTCCATCCGGGTATGGCGGAACAGCATGATCCTGGGATACGCCTTGATTTTTTCCAGGATCGCCCGCATGATTTCTTCGTTCATGTGCTTTCCTCCATCATCGCGTCCAGGTCGAGCAGCATGGCCATTGCCTCCTCCCTGTTTTTCAGGGTGGCGCCGCTGGCCTTCATATGTCCGCCGCCGCCGTACTTGACCGCGATGGGGTTGATATTGTATTTGCCGGAGCGCAATTCGCAGCAAACCCCTTTATCCGATTCGGTGAAGTTTACCCAGATATCCACGCCCTTGATGTCGTTCATCAGGCTCACCATTCCCCGGGAGATGGAAAACAGGTCGGCGTTGCTTTGGGCCAGCTCGTCCCGGGTGGTATAAATATACGCGACGTTCTTTTCCGTCAACTGGATTTTTTCCACGTATCGCGCCCGAAGCTTCATCTGTTCCAGATCGCTTGCGTACAGATTGCGGTAAATGGCTGCGGTGTCGATGGGCTGTTCCATCAGGAAGGAAGCCAGGCGGAACGTGCGCTTGCCGGTGGAGTCATAGCGAAAGCGGCCGGAATCCGTCACCATTCCGGTATACAGGGATTGGGCGGCCATCGGATTCAGCCGCCAGCCGCTTTCCAGCGCCATCTGAGCGACCATGCCGCAGCAGCTTTCAAAGCTGGAATCCGTCACTTCGATTTGGGCGATTTGCTCAACGAACAGATGATGGTCGATCCGGGCAGCGGTTTTCGCCAGCGTATAGCGGCTGTCGCTGATCAGATTCCTGCCCGACGTATCCAGGATGATCGCCAGAGCATCCTGATACGCTTCATCGGAAATCTCGTCCATCACGCTGTCCGCCATGAATCCGTACCGCATGGCGGGATCGCCCACAGTGAAGACGGTCTTTTCGGGATAGTTTTCCAGGATAAGATGCTTCAGCCCGATCTGGCTGCCCAGGGCGTCCCCGTCCGGGGTGGTGTGGCGATGCAGAATAATTGTGGCATGCGCTTCGATGGCGCGGACGATCTCCTCAAACATGGCGTATCCTCGCAGTGCTGTATTTCATTCTGATTTCTATTGTATAACATTCGCGGGGATTTGGCAATTCTTTTTCCGGGGTTAATATTTGTCACAAGAAAGACATAGTAACCATTTAACTATATATATGTCAACAAAGGGACTGCTGGGGCCTCCGCGGCCCCAGACCACGAGGAGCTGTCTCAAAACATCTAAAACCCGTGTGGTGCAAGAGGCAGCCCTCTTTCTATGCAAAAACGGGAGAAGACTACTCAGACCGTACCACATAAAACGATTTCGAATTCTTTGACCTGCTGATCTGGAGCCGCATTTCATTCATCTCCTTTCTTCCGTCCCTCCTTTATTATATTATATTACGCTATATTATGTAATAGTAAAATTATCGTACTTGACAAAAAAATAAAAGCCCAGTAAGCCTTTGCACTCTCCTGTCTGCAGTTTCGCTGTCAAATTCCCGCGGAAAACCGCATATCGTGGTATCGCAAAGAACATGAACCGCTTCTTCGTTCTCTTCGCAACCGCCAATCTGCTGAAATGTATTCGCGGAGGACGTACCAATGATTTCCTGAAAGTGGCATGATCAGGGGGGAAGTCTGCCCTTTGGGGCATTTCAAAGGATATGCGGGGCTTTTTAAAGGTTGATTTGTGTCCATTATCCTTCCGTTTTTCCTCTATTTACCATTTTAGTGCTTCTTTTTTATATCTGCCCTTTTATTTAGTGTTTCCTTAATTCAGAACGAAGTCGGAGTTTTTTTTCGCAGCACGTTGTTTATTCGTGTCTGAGGCAGTAATTTGCCAATCATTCTGCTTGACAATCATAATAAATAAGTATAATATTTAAATAGAAAAGGAATTTTTACCGAAACGCGTAATCCGCCTATTGGTACGTCACTTGGGAGAGGAGATACGGATGCAGCAAAACGTACAAATTAGACTATTGGGTGATTTTGATGTGCTGGTAAACGGAGTGCGTCAGAATAACCTGGCGGCAAAGAGCCGCAAAGGCGTCAGCCTGATGGAATACCTGATCCTGCAGCGGGGGCGCGCCGTGTCTGTGCAGCGCTTGATTCGAGAGCTTTGGAGCGGAACCCGGTACGAAGGACCGGAGAGCGCGCTCAAAACAATGGTGAGCCGCTTCCGCGCGCTGCTCAACAGCATTTCTCCCGGGCTGAGCGGATGCATCGTATCGGAGCAGGGCGCTTATCGCTGGATCAGCGGAAACAATGTGCACGTCGATGTTCTGGATATGCTTGAACTGTTGGAAAGCTTGCACGCGGATTCTTCCCGCGAAGAGCGAATCGCGTGCTATCGCCGCGTGCTGGAGCTGTACCAGGGGGACCTGTATCAGACAGGGGACATCTCCAACGGTGCGATGCAGGTCAACTGGCTCCACCGGGAATATCTTCACGCGATTTACGCCTGGATCGAGCTGCTCAAGGAAACGGAAGAATATGAAGAAATCTGCCGTATTTGCCGGAAAGCGGTTCAGGTGGATGAACTGGATGAACAGCTGCATATCGAGATGAGCCGCGCGATGGTTCAGATGAATTACACTGCCGACGCGATCAATGAATACAAGCGCGTGACGCATATGGCCCGTGATGAGCAGGAAGCGGACGCGGCAAAGGCGCTGAACGCGGACTGCCAGCGCCTGATGGACACCGGCGACGTCATCAGCCAGAAGCTGAACGCCATCAGCAAAGAGCTGCTGGAGGAAAGCGCGCAGCAGACCGGACCGTTTTTCTGCGGGTATGACGCGTTCAGAGAGTTTTACAGCATCCAGCGGCGAACGATGGAACGCCTGGGTTCGAGCGTATTCCTTGGCGTCATCATGATCGTGAACCCTGATGAAACCATTACTTCGGTGACAAGGGAAAGCGCGATGGCCGCGCTGGGCGAGATCATCCGGAACAACCTGCGCAAAGGCGATATCGTCACCCGCGCCGCGCCCGCTGTGTTTGCCATGCTCCTTCCGACCGTCAGCTACGGCACGTGCACAGCGGTAATGAAGCGCATTGAAAGCCTCTTCCATGAGGAATATCCGAAGAAATCCATTATTCTCAGCTTCCGCGTCACGCCTCTGGGCGGAGACATAGCGCGGCCAAAATGAACGAAGATATGTTTACCCTGACGAAGGAAGAAGGTGAAGCGGGATGAGACGGAAAATCCTGCTGTATGCGCTGACCGCGCTCACGCTCTCAGCGATCATCCTGATAGTCTGTACAGCGATGGGTGAAACCGCCAAATGGCCAACACACAGCAGCGGTGGCGAAAAAACCAACAGCAAGCTGAAGGCGGATGTCGGGAACGCCAGCGAAGGGTATTTCATGGCCGCCGTGAAATCCAGCACAAAGCACAATATGAAGCTGCGTGTGGAAAAGGACGGGCAGACGCTGACCTATGATCTTGACAAGACCGGCAAATATGAAGTGTTTCCGTTCCAGCTCGGAAGCGGGAAGTATGGAATCTCGCTGTGGGAAAACGTGTCGGGAAAGAAATATTCCGCCGCAGGCAAGATCAGCGTGAACGTCAAACTCAAAAGAGAAGACGGGGCCTTCCTGTATCCCAACCAGTATGTGAATTACGGCAAGAACGACCAGGTGGTCGGCATGTCGCTCAAGGTCTGCAGGGACAAGTCAGGCAAGGAAGCGTACACGGCCATCAAGCAGTATATCACGGAAAGCTTTCGGTATGACTATGTAAAAGCCGCGACGATCAAGCCCAGCGTACTGCCTGATATCAGCACATGTTTTTCCAAGAAGTCCGGCGTCTGCCAGGATCTGTCCGCCGTCATGGTCAGCATGCTGAGGGTGCAGGGTATTCCCGCGCGGTTGGTGATCGGATACGCCGATAAGATTTATCACGCCTGGGTGGTGTGCGAGGTGGACGGCAAAAAGGTGCTGTTCGACCCAACCGCCGCAGTCAGCAAAAGCAAAAACGCGGCGAACTATTCCGTTGAGCGATATTATTGACAGGGGGCAAGTGTGATGAGCAAGAAAAATCAAAAGGGCCTTTCTTCTGCCGAACTGAGCAATTTCTGCGGCCAGGTGGCCCTGATTCTTGAAGCCGGCCTTCCGCTTTACGACGGAATGGAAACGCTGGCCGGCGCTGACAAGGGCAGTGAAAACGCCGATATCTATGAATCCGCCAGCAAGGGCGTGACGGAAAAAGGTTCACTGTACGACGCCCTGCAGGAGGACGACCGCTGGCCTAAATACCTGGTGGAGATGGTGGGCATCGGCGAGCGCGCCGGCCAGCTGGACCGCGTGATGCGCGGCCTGGAAGACTATTATGCCCGTGAAGACCGCATCCGCTCTTCGATCGTCGGCGCGGTGACCTATCCCATGGTGCTGGGCGTGATGCTGATCGTGATCGTGCTAATCCTGCTGTGGAAGGTGCTGCCGGTATTCCGCCGGGTGCTGGCTTCCATGGGCGTAGGCATGACCGAATCCGGCAGCATGCTGATGCAGCTTGGCGTATCCGTGGGCTGGATCGTGCTGGCGCTGGTTGCCGTGGTGGTTGTGCTGGTGATCGCGGGTGTGATCCTGATGCGCACCAAGTACAGGGATAAAGTAATGGGCATTGTGCAGAAGCTGTTCCCCTCCATCAATCAAGTGAACCGGCAGCTGTCCGCGTCCCGCGTGGCCAGCGTGCTGTCCATGATGCTCTCCAGCGGCTTCCCGATGGACGAAGCGCTGGAGATGACCGCTCATGTGCTGACCGACCGCGACGCGGCCGCAAAGGTGAATCAGATCCGCAAATCCCTCGACGAAGGAAGCACCTTCGCCGAAGCCGTCACCAACGCCCAGCTGTTCCATGACTTGCATAACCGCATGGTGACCATGGGAAGCGCCACGGGCCGCGAAGACCAGGTGCTCGGCAAGCTGGCCGATCTGTACGAAGAGCAGGTGGAGGACGGCATCACCCGCCTGGTCGCGATCATCGAACCCACGCTGGTGGCCATGCTTTCCATCGTGATCGGCGCCGTGCTGCTGTCGGTCATGCTGCCGATGGCCGGTATTCTCTCCAGCCTGTGATCCTGAACAGGTTGTTGTTTCTCAGGGCCTGACAGGAAGGTAAAGGGGACTGCCTATGAATCGAAAGGATATTATCAAAGTAGTGGCCATCGTAGTGGTGCTCGCGCTGGCTGTGCTGCTGGTGAACCGGATTGACACGGCGCATGAAACCGCCGAAACCGAGATCGTCCAGGACGCGGTAAAGAACGCCGCCATCACCTGCTATGCGGTGGAAGGCGCGTATCCCGATGATGTTTCCTATCTGCGGGAGAACTACCGCCTGGCCTACGACGAGGACAGATATCTGGTCACCTATGAAGCGTTCGCTTCCAATATGATTCCCGACATCTACGTGACCGAGCGGAGCACTGAGAGGGGAGGCGAAGACCTGTGAGCCAAAAGAGTCCTCCTTCCCACGCGATTTCAGGCGTGTTTGTGTTCCTGGTGCTGGGGATATTCGCGGTGTTTTCCACGGTGATGGTGCTGCTCGGCGCGCGCGCTTACAAGAGCACGGCTGACCGCGCGGCGGAGCATAACGCCTACCGAATCGGCATGGCGTATGTGCGCAGCATGGTTCGCGGCGATGACGAGGATCAGAGCATCCGGGTGGAAACCGTGGACGGCATTCCCACGATCTCCCTGCGAAACGTTTATGATGGGGATGCCTATGTGACCCGCCTGTACGTCTACGACGGCAAGCTGCGCGAATGGTTCACGGAAGAAACGGAAGAATTCGTGCCCGAGTTCGGTGAAACTGTCTGCGATATGGATGAAATGACAGCGGAAATAACGGGAAAATTGCTGAAGGTCAGCCTGCGTTCCCGGGATACCTGGACCACGGTGGATATTGCGCTGCGTTCTGAGGTGATAGAATGAAATCAGGAAGTCGCAGCAACGCGCTGCTGGTAGAACTTTTGATCGTTGTCATGTTCTTTATGCTGTCCTCCGGGGTGCTGCTGGAGCTGTACGCCACGTCCAGGAACCAGAGCGTGCGCGCCGGCGCGCTGACGGTCGCCCTGAACGAGGCCCAGAATGTGGCGGATCGGCTGTATACAGCCGATGACGCCGAAGCGGCGCTCACGGAAATGGGCTTTGCAAAAGAGGGAGAAGACTGGCTGAAAACCGGCGAGATTTGCGTTCTGAAGGTCTCGTCCTGGACGGAAACCACCGGCGGCGGCGCTTTGCTTCGTCAGCAGGTGAGCGCCGTACAGGAGGATGAAACCTACTTTACGCTGCCCGTTGCGCGGTATCAGGAGGTGCAGCCGTGAAAAAGAAAAGCAGTATCAGCTTTGGCCCCGGCGCTGCTTCCCTGCTGCTGATCTTCGTGGTGCTGGCGATGAGCGTGCTGGGCATGCTCTCGCTGATGAACAGCCGGAACGACGTGCGCCTGAGCGAACGCAGCGTGGCGGTGATGGAAGCGGTGTATTCCCTGAACAGCAAGGCGGAGGAAAGCCGTGCCCGCGCGGACGCCGTGCTGTATGAGCTAGCGCAGACAGCTGAGGACGAAGAGAACTATCTTTCAGAGGCAGGCGAGGCCCTCGCGGATCAGATGCTGCTGGACGGCAGCGTGCTTTCCTGGGATGAAACGGACGGCACCCGCACCATCCACTGCGCGCTGGAGGTGCTGCCTTTGGGCAGCGGACAGAGGACGCGCTGGCTTCGTCACGCGCTGGTCGTTCGGACGGCGGAAGAAAGCTTTGCCTCCGGGTTTGACGATTTCAGCACATATGAATATGACAGCGATTGGCTGGATGAAGAAACATTTGAGACGGAAGAAGAGTGGTTGATCGATGATTGATTTACTGAAAAGAGCCGTACAGATGGGCGGAGCTGATATTTTTGTCATCCCCGGCGCCGCTGTTTCGGTCAAGGTGAACAACTCCCTGGTCAAGCTGACCGACAAAATCGTGCTGCCTGTCGATACGGAAAGATTGGTACGGGAGATGTACGATCTGGCGCACAGGGATATCAAGCATCTGGATCAGGCGGGCGACGATGACTTTTCTTTCGCCATCAAGGACGTGAGCCGCTTCCGCTGCAACGCGTACAAGCAGCGCGGCACACTGGCCGCCATTTGCCGTATCGTGAACTTTGAACTGCCCAATCCCAGGGACATGTGCATTCCCGATATCGTCATGTCGCTGTATGAGCAGCGCAGCGGCATGATCCTGGTTACTGGCCCCGCCGGCAGCGGCAAGAGCACCACGCTGGCCTGTATCGTCAATAAAATCAACGAAACGCGCGAAGGCCACATCGTGACCATCGAAGACCCCATCGAATACCTGCACCGCCACCAGAAATCCCTGGTGAGCCAGCGTGAAGTGCCAAACGACGCGGCGACATTCAGCCGCGCTCTGCGCGCCGCGCTGCGGCAGGCGCCCGACGTGGTCATGCTCGGTGAAATGCGCGACCTGGACACGATTCGCACCGCCATTACCGCCGCCGAAACAGGCCACTTGCTCCTGTCTTCCCTGCATACCATCGGCGCGGCAAAAACGGTCGACCGCATCATCGACACGTTCCCCGCGGAGCAGCAGACGCAGATCCGCGTGCAGCTCTCCATGGTGCTCAAAGCCGTCGTTTCCCAGCGCCTGATTCCCACCCTGGACGGCAAGCGCATCCCGGTATTTGAAGTGATGACGGTCAATCCCGCCATCCAGAACATGATCCGCGACGGGCGCACCCATCAGATCGACAACGTGATCTACGGCGGCAGTGATAAAACCATGCTGTCCATGGACGCCGAACTGACCCGTCTGTTCCGCGAAAAACGCATCACCCGTGAAATCGCTCTTATCTACGCGTCGAATCCTGAAACGCTGGCCAAACGCATTTGATGCAAATGCTTAGGGCTGCCTCAAAACGCCAAAAACAATTAGGCAAAAGAGGCAGCCCTTTTTCTATGCAAAAACCTTCCAATCCCTGCTGGGAACGGAGGATATCGCGGCTACAATCGCCAAGGCGGAAGGACTGAACACCAAACTGATCGAGTTGCTGGGAGCGGTGCAGAAAAGCCCCGTCCCTGTCAGCCCCTTACAGTTTGCGAAGAAGGAAGGCTAATTGCGCCTAACGCACAGGGACAGCCGCTGCATAGATGAAGGCGGCTGTCCCTGCGACACAGGCAATTGGTTTTTCTTCAGGATTCCCAGCATTTCCGCCGGGGTGACGATAAAGTCCCGGATGGGATAATGCTTCTGGTTTCCCGTTACCAGATAGGCGTCATCGTCCCGCTTCTCCATGGTGACCTCGTAGAAAATCAGATCATCCCGGTCAACAAAGATTTCGCCTGTAGGCCGCGGAAAGACCTTGATCCCAAATTGCTTCACGGCGGAAAGAACGGTCTGGATCACATCCTCCGTTAAATGGAATATGCTTCGGTGGAGCACGTCGTCGTATTCATCCAGGATCTCCTGATGATACAGCGGTGTGAACCTGCCCGCCAACATTGCGCGGATCCAGAATTGAAATGATCACATAAAGCTTCAGCAGTTTTCCTGCCATTATTCGGACAGCATTTCCATCACATTGATACCCGTTGTTTCTCCCTGCTCGCCGAGCCATAAAGCGGGAAGATCGGGGGTTATATCCTTTGTCCATTCCGGGAGCGCGGTGGGGAGGTACAAGCCCATCGGCTTACGGTTCAGGATAATCTCCACATAATCCTGAATACTGCGCAGGGGCTGATCCAGAATCACTCCAGCCAGGTTTTCTTTTCTCATGAAATCTGCGCAGTGGTTGTCTGAACCGGCGGTAACGGGCTTTCCGATGACCTGTGCGTACCGCGCGGCCAGAATGTTCCAGTTCATTTCATTGCCGGAATTGAAAACCTCCACGCCGTCCGACATGTGGGGGGACAGATAAATCGTGTGGTTATAGCTTCTCGCGCGGAAGGGATGGGCCTGCACGACGCAGCCGCCTGCGGCGTGAACGATATCGTATTGCTGTTTTCTGCTCCACGTCGGCATGTCCGGGTGCTCCGCCATCCAGTTTTCATCCAGGCCGTAGATCAGGTATTCGTCGCCGTCCACGTTTTCTTCCCAGCCGAAGAACACGGGAAAGCCGCGCTTCTCACCCTCGTTGCGCGCGTCCTCGTATCCCGCGCAGAAGCGATGAATGAATTCCTTCCAGGGCAGCGAGCGGTCTACGCCGCAGTTTCCCCGGTAAAAATGATCCGTGATGATGATGCCGGAATAACCCGCATCCATGTATTTCTGAATGTATTCCCTGCCGGGCGAGCGGCCGCAGGCGCTGGCTTGGTTCGTGTGCATGTGGGTTTCATAGATGTATGGCATATGGAGGCTCCTTTTGACTGTTACGTATCAAAGACCAAGAAGAGGCTGCCGGTACATGCGATACCGGCAGCTTGGAAAACATGGGGAATTACTTGAAGAATTCGTTGTTCAGGTCGGTGATGACGGGCTCCCAGATTGCCCGGTTCTGCTCCAGGAAGTTGTTCCATTCAGCGGCCACATCGGCGTCCTTGAGCAGGATGATGCGGGTGATTTCATCCTGGAAGTCCAGGGAGAACTGGGACTTGGCGTCGCTGGCGAAGAACTCGTAGTCGTAATCCAGCGGGATGATGTAGCCTTTTTCCTTGGCGGCATAGACCGCTTTGATCTGCTCCACCACCAGCTTTTCATTGGACGGATTGACGAAGGAATAGTCGTCCGGCAGGATGCCCAGGGAGCGGAAGATGTTGTAGCTGTTGTACAGGTCGGGTGTGGAAGGATAGTTGCCGTTCTCGTCCTTTTCGGTCAGCATCTTCACGTCACCGTTCTCATCATATTCCCAGGTTTCACCGGGCACGCCCACCACCACGGTCAGCTGGCCGTCCTGGGTGCAGGTCCAGTTCATGATGGTCAGGATGCGGTCCAGCTTTTCCTCGGAAATGTCGGGGCTGAAGAAGGTAGCGCTCCAGTAGTTGGCGGCTCCGTTGGTGTGGGCCACGCCGTCGTCCGTCGCCATGGCGGCCACGCCGATGCACTCATCAGAGCTGAGGCCGGTGCTGGAATCGAAGGTGACTTTATAGCCGTGATAGGAGGAGATGGCGCCGTTGTGCATCATGCAGGCGGCGATGCCGGAGGTGAACTTGTTGGTGGTATCGGAAATGGCGTTGAGGTAGAAGTCCGGGTCCACGATGCCCTTCTGATACCAGTCCCGGCCAAAGCTGATCCAATCGATCACCTTGGGATCGGAGGCCGCCAGCTTGTAGGTGCCGTCCCCTTTCATGAACGCGTCATAGTCCACTTCGGCAAACTGCATCAGGAAGTTGGAATAATAGTCCGGGTCGGTGCTGAAGCCGATGGTCGCGCCGTTGCCGGCCAGGTCGTTTTCCACCGCGCCTTTGCACAGCGCTTCGATCTGGGAGAGGGTGACCGTATCGCCGAAGGGCTCCATGCCCAGCTTTTCCACCCAGTCCTTGCGGTAATACAGCGTCTGGTTGCTCACCACGTTCTTCATGCCGCTGAAACGGGCGAAGGTGGCGTGGGGGATGGCGTACATCACGCCGTCGATATGCAGCTTGTCATACAGGCCGCTGACCTTTACCATCTCATACAGGTCGGGATACTTTTCTTCCCAGCCCTCCGGCAGCGCGCCCAGCAGTCCCTGCTCGGCATAGGTGGCGTATTCCTGATAATCGAAATTTCGCCAGGACACGATGTCCGGCATCGTGCCGCCGTTGATCCAGGTGCGGATCTTTTCGCTCTGGCTGTCCTTGGAGACGGGATACACCTCGTAATCGAAATTGAACATTTCGGAGATGTACTTGTACATGCCGTCGCTGTTGTAGTCCATGGAGGAATTGGAGTGGGTGGAGTTGATGGTGAAGGAGATGTGCTCGTCGTACTCCGCGAGCGCGGATACGCAGGGAACCACCATCAGGAGCGCGAGGAACAGAGCCAGCCATTTTTTCATGAGAGTAACCCCTTTCCAATGATTTATTTCCAGCGGCTTGCCTGCCGCGGGTAATCATTTATGAATCATGAGAACAATCAGGCAATATGTCCACGGGGGGTGTCGGGGGAACTCCCCCGACTGTAATCGTATCGCGCGGCTCCGCCGTGCGGGCGGGGTTTTCCGTCAGGAAAACATACCTTACAGATTTTCCGCCCGGGAGCGCAGCGACAGGAAAATCTGCGCGGGGGGCACGCGGGGGGTATGCAATACCCTCCCGCGCGGCATTCAGCATCCGCTGAATGCCATTGATTACATTTTCACAGATCCAACCATGACCCCTTTGACGAAATACTTTTGCAGGAACGGATAGAAGCACATGATGGGCACCATCGCCATCATCACAGCAGCCATCTTAACGCCCTGTGAAAAAACGTCCAAATCGGCTTCGCCTGTAGACACGTCCGCGGCGGCGGCAGCCTCCGCCACGATGGAGCGAAGCACGGTTTGCAGCGTCATTTTGGCGGCGGAGTTGATCAGCAGCATGCTCCAGAACCATTCGTTCCAGTACGCGACGGCGGTGAACAGGGTAAAGGTGGCCAGTAGCGGGCCCTGCAGCGGCAGCATCACGCGAAGGAAAATGACCAAGTCGTTGGCCCCGTCGATTTTCGCCGCGTCCTCCAGATCAACGGGCGTCTGCTCAAAGCCGCTTTTCAGGATGACGATGTTGTAGGTTGAAACGCCCACGAACAGGATGATGCCCCACCGGGAATCGATCAGCTTCAGTGCTTTCATTTGCAGGTAGGTGGGAATCATGCCCCCGGAAAAGAACATGGTGAACATCATCAGGAGGAAGATCAGTTTTTTTCCTGGGAACTTGCGTGAGAAAGCGTAGGCCATCATGACGGAAGCGGCCATGCTGAGGATGGTGCCCGCAATAGTGATCAGCACCGTATTCTGAAAGCCGATGCCCAACTGCCCCTTGTCGATCAGGTACTGGTAGTTTTTGAGGGAAAACTCCGCCGGATACAGGGAAACGGGGTGCAGGGCGTAAGCCCGGTTGGTTTCCAGGGAAATCACCACGGCGTTATAAAAGGGCAGTAGGATCATGAGCGCCGTTAAGGTCAGGATGACGAAGACCACGTAATCGCCCTTGGTCCATTTTTTCCGCTTCGGCTTATCGCTCAGCGCCTTGCTTGGCACGGAAGTTTGCATCTTTCGTCCTCCTTCCCTCAGCCCAGCAGGCCGTTGCCGCCTAAAAGCTTGATGATCCAATTGGCGCTGACCAGCATGATCAGGTTGATAACGGATTTGAACATTCCCACCGCGGTGGAAAAGCCGTAGCTGGGAACGGCGTTGAAGGTTATGCTGTATATGTAGGTATCCAGGATCTCGCTGACGCCCTTGACGCTCGGGTTCTGCATATAGAAAATCTGCTCGAAGCCGGAGTTCATGATGCGTCCAACCTGGAGAATGAACAGGGTGATGATGGTGGCCCGAATGCAGGGCAGTGTTACGTGCCAGGCCTGTTGCAATCGTCCCGCGCCGTCCATGGTGGCGGCCTCGTAGAGCGTCGGGTCGATGGCGGTGATCGCAGCGATATAGATGATCGAGCTCCAGCCCATTTCTTTCAGGTTATGGGTGAAGTACAAAAGCGGGCGGAACAGCGCGGCGTTGGACAGGAAACTGATCCTGTCGCCGCCCGTTGAGGCGATGATCGTATTGATCATGCCGTTATTCGCGAAGAAATTGGAGATGATGGCGGAGACCACCACCCAGGACAGGAAATGCGGGAAAGTGTACACGGTCTGGTAAATCCGCTTGACCTTCGTTCCCCGCATTTCATTGATGAGCAGCGCCAGCAGGATCGGAACGGGAAACTGGAACAGGAGCCTGGAAAAATTGATTTCCAGGGTGTTGCGGATGGCGGTAACGGCGGCGGGCGTGGTGAAGATCCGCTGGAAGTTCGCCATGCCCACCCATTGACTGCCCCAGATGCCAAGCTTTGCGTTGTATTTTTTGAAGGCGAGCACCAGCCCGCTCATCGGCGCGTAATGGAACACGGCAAAATAGACGATGCCGGGAATCAGCAGCAGATAGATATACCGAGCCTGCCAGATGGAGATGCCAAGGCGGCGCAATCGGCTGGACATGCCCGCTTCCTCCTTTCCGGGACAGCGTCGGCTTTCCCGGATGATGTGGATCACCCGGAGGAGAGGCAGCCTCTCCTCGGGATAGATAGTCTATTTATAACTGGTCAGTCACTTTCTTCAAGAGCACTTTAAGTTACAAAGGGGTAACGCTGGAGGCTTTGCCTCCAGACCTCCACCAGGGGCCTGAGGCCCCTGGACCCGCAATAGCGGAAGTTACTATGTTGGTAGAACAGACTTTGCTTCCGCTGAAACTTGAGAGAAACGAACAAACTATCGACGTTGTGCTTCTGGCCCGGCGGCTGAAAGCCGCCAACCCGGACGCGAAGCGTCCGGGGAAAGCCGGGGAATAATCCCAGGGGAAAGCTCGCTTTCCCCTGGGATTTTCCCGGGCTTTCCTGAGCCAGAAGCCACTAACTTTTCGTAACCCCAGCGCAACAGGCGGAAATTGATTTCTCTACCCATCCAGGTAATTTCGCCTACTGGGATGCAAGGGATGAAATCCCTTGCCGCAGGTCTGGGCGCGCGGAGCGCCCAGCGTATCCTTTACTTACATAAAAAGCCCAATAACCAACGTTTACTTCATATACCGATCATAAGCGTCCTGATACGCTTTCAGCACATCCTTGAGGCCCATGCTTTCCACCTGGGCGGCGAAGGCGTCGAAGTGATCCAGGGGCTCCACGCCCATGATGAACTTGTCGATCATTTCATTCACATAGGTTTCGATTTCCGTGTACTTTTCGTTGATCACGCTCTGTTCGTCGTTGGTGAAAGCCAGGGTCGGGAATGCGGGGCCGATGTGGCCTTCCTGCTCGTAGATGTCGCGGATGCGGTTCACTTCGTCGCTGACGAAGGCGCGCTCATAGCGGGCGTCCTGGAGCAGGGTCAGCATGCTCTGGATGCCGAAGGTGCGCAGGGCGTCCTGCGGAGAGAGGCCGTCGGGGTTGTTCATGATCAGGTCGGAATACTTGTATTCGCCGTCGACGATGTTGAAGTGCTGGCCTTCCACGCCGAAGTTGAGCAGGATCATGCCTTCCTCGCTGTACAGGTAGTCAAACAGCTTGAGGGCCGCGGCCTTCTGCTCCGCGCTGGCGCCCACGAAAATGCCGGCGTTCCAGTCCTCGTCCACGGTGATGGGCTGCAGCTGGTCGCGGGTTTCACTGATGCCGGTAGGGCCTTCGGGCGGAACCGCGCCGACGATGTGCACGTCGCTCTCCTGGCCCTTGAACAGGTTGCTCACGTTGTCGATGTAGGCGCTCCAGTCATAGCTCATGAACACCTGGTTGTTGGTCCATTCGCTGTACCAGGCGGTCTTGTCGCGGGTCAGGTATTCCTGATCCAGCAGCTTTTCCTCATAGCAGCGGTGCAGCCATTCCAGCGCTTCCTTCATCCGGGGATCCGTCGCGCCGAATTTCACCTGGCCGTCCTCGGCGAAGAAGGTTTCCGCAATGCCCCAGTTATGCACGAAGGGCATCACGTTGCCGCGGTTGTTGCTGCCGTTCTTGCGCACGGAGAAGGGGATTTCGTCCTTCTCGCCGTTGCCGTTGGGGTCGCCGTCACGGATGGCGACGAACACGTTGTACAGGTCTTCCACGGTCTTGGGCGTTTCCAGGCCCAGCTTATCCAGCCAGTCCTGGCGGTAGAAGTACAGCTTGCCCGCGGTGATGGCCGTGCGCTGGCCGATGAAGCGCATGTTGCCGTCTGCGTCGCTGACCTTGCGGCGGATCTCGGGATCGCCGTACACCTTCCAGAGGTTGGGGGTGTCGGTCTCGTTGATCATGTCGTTCAGCGGCTGCCAGGCGTCCTTGTACAGCAGCAGGTCCTTGGCCTTGTACTGCACGATGGTGGGAATGTCGCCGCCCGCCATCAGCAGGCCGTATTTCTCCGCCAGGCTCTCGGTGGGGGCGGAGATGATTTCGATGTTGATGCCCAGCTTTTCCTTGAGCATTTCAATGGTCATCAGCCCATTGCGGAAGGGCATGTTTTCACGGTCGGAACCCCAGATGGTGATGGTGACGGGCTCCTCTGCCAGGGCCGTGCAGGCCAGCGGCATCAGGGACAGGGCCAGCAGAACGGCCAGGAAACGGGTGAAGAACTTCATGGGACGACCTCCTTTGGTTTGTTTATTTTCGGCCCCGTATCACGCGGGACGCAGGATCAGATGGGATCATTCCTTCACGGAACCGATCATCACGCCTTTGACGAAGTAGCGCTGTACGAAGGGATACACGCACAGCATGGGCAGCATGGCCACCACGATGGTGGCGTATTTGATGCCCTCCGCCATTACGTTTTCCGTGCTGGAGGCGTTTTCCACGATTTCATTCATCAGCACCACCTGCCGCAGGATGATCTGCAGCGGGTACAGTTCCGGCTTGTTTAAATACAGCACGGCGCCGAAATAGCTGTTCCAGTGGGCGACGGCATAGAACATGCCGATGGTCATCAGGCTGGCCAGACTCAACGGCAGCACGATGCGGAACAGCACCCCGAAATCGCTGCATCCGTCCAGTTCCGCCGCTTCCACCAGGCTCTGGGGAATGGCCAGGAAGAAGGTGCGCATCAGGATCATGTTGTAGGTGCTCACCGCGCCGGGCAGCAGGATAGCCCAGATGGTGTTGAGCAGCTTGAGCTCCTTGATGACCAGGAAGGTGGGGATCATGCCGCCGTTGAAAAACATGGTGAAGGTACACATCAAGGTCAAAAACCTGCGCCCCACCATCTTCTTCTGGCTCAGCGCCCAGGCCCCGCACACCGTCAGGATCAGGTTGATCAGCGTGCCCAGGCCGGTATACAGCAGGGTGTTCCCATAGCTGCGCCACAGCAGCGGATAGTTGAAAACCTTCTGGTAGGCTTTGACGTGGGCCCGCACCGGGAAGATGGAGATTTCGCCCTTCAGGATGGCCGTTTCCTCCGAGAAGGAGGCGGCGGTGACGAAGATGACCGGATACAGCATGGCGGCGCACAGCAGCAGCAGCACGACCGTGTTGACCACGATAAACACCTTCCGGCTGGTGGAGACCCGGATGCGGTTGGACCGCTTCACGATTCCCGCTGTCATGCCCTTCCCTCCTTCACCACAGGCTGGTTTCGCTGTACCTGCGGCTGAGATAATTCGCCGCGATCACCATGGAAAAGCCGATCACGCTCTGGAACATGCCCACGGCGGTGGCGTAGCTGTATTCCCCGCCCCGCAGGCCCCGGCGGTACACGTAGGTGCCGATCACGTCGCTGGTTTCCAGGTTGGCGTTGTTCTGCAGCAGCAGGATGGTTTCATAACCGGCGTCCATCACATGGCCCAGCCGCATGATGATGAGTACCACGATGGTGCTGGCGATGCCGGGCAGCGTGATGTGCCACATCCGGCGCAGGTACCCACCGCCGTCGATCATGCAGGCTTCGTACAGGTCCGCATTGATGCCGCTGATGGCAGCCAGGAAAATGATGGAATTCCAGCCGATATTTTTCCACAGGTTCATGACGGTATAGACCGTGCGGAAGGAGCCGGGCTGCGTCATGAAATACTGCCGTTCCCCGCCCAGCGCGGCGATGAAATGGTTGATGATGCCGCTGGAGGGAGACAAAAACTGCACCACCATACTGGCGATGACCACGGAGGAAATAAAATAAGGAAGATACGTAACGGTCTGGGTAACCTTTTTGAAACGCCTGTTCTGCACTTCGTTCAGCAGCAGCGCCAAAATAATAGACGCCGGGAAGTTAAACACCAGGTCATACAGGTTGATGAGCAGGGTATTGCGCACCAGCCGCCAAAGATAAATAGAATGAAAGAACTGATTGAAAAATTTGAAGCCCACCCACGGACTCTTTTGAAACCCCAGGAAGGCGTTAAAATCCTTGAACGCGATGACCAGGCCCCCCATGGGGGCGTAACGGAAAAAAGCATAATAAAGAAGCACAGGAAAAAACATGAGATACAAATACTTTGCAGCCCATATCCTGCGCTTGAGGCGCACACGACTCCTCATGCGCGTGCCTCGTTTCTTATCTATCATGTCCATCATATTCATCGCCCCCAAGTAAAAGATACCATGAAGGGGCGTAATTTTCTATGGCTGATTTCAGGAAAGAGCAGTCCGATCCAGTGAAATGGCATCATCCATTTTGCGAATGAATCGACGAATTCGCCATTCTGAACTGTCCGGGCGTAATTCCCTCCGTTTTTTTGAACGTCCGGATCAGTGTATTCTGGTTTTCAATCCCCACCCGCTGGCCGATTTCCCGCAGGGTCAGATCGGTGGTGAGCAGCAGGCGCTTCGCCTCCGCCATCCGCGTGTCCGTCAGGAATTTGAGGAAGCTGGTCCCTGCCACCCGGCGGAACACCAAGCCGATGTAGCTGGGGGACATAGAAAGCGCCTCGCTGACCGTTTCCAGCGAAATATCATGGCTGTATTCAGCCTGGATATACTGAATGAGCTTCGCGTACTGCTTTTCCTCCTGGGTGGAAACATCGGCGGTGAGGCAGTCCATCACCGAAAAAAACACCTGGCGCAGCCTTGCTTCCGTATCCTGTTCCATGGGCAGATCGTCCGCGCGGAAGCCGGACTGCTCCAGGAATTCCATGTATTTATCCTCCACACCAGCCTGCCAGGCTACGCGCCGGGCTGTGAGCAGAAGCGCCTGCACCAGGCTGGAGCGCGGCATGGAAGCGCCCGTGTCCGAAGCGCAGAGCACGTGGAGCGTGGCGGCAGCTTCTTCCTTATTGCCACTGAGCATGTGATTGATCAGCCTTTGTTCCGCGTTCAGGGTGTATTCCGCGTCCGGCGCGTCCGGGGTTTCTTCCGCCAGGCAAAGAGCGTTTTCCCCCATGCTGTTTCCGTTGTTCAGCGCCAGCATGGCGTCAATCAGCGAATCGGAAACCCGCTGAACGCCGTACGCCCGGCCGACGCCGATGCGGCAGGGCACGTCCCTGAAGATTTCCTGCCGGGTTTCTTTCAGGAAAACATAGATGGCTTCTGGCGACGGATGCCCGGATTCGAGGTTGAAAAGCACCAGCAGTCTTCCGTCCATCCGCTGGGCGCAATAGACGCGCATCGAGCCCAGGTCCTTTTCCGCAGCCAGAGCCTCGATCTGATCGGCGGTACAGACGCCCGCCGCTTCCTCCGCCCGCTCCAGCGCGCGGGGATTGATTTCCGCCACGGCGATCTGGATCCGGTCATAAGGAAGCGTCACCTGCACCTTGGCAAGGCTCTGTTCCGCTCCGTTCCGCAAGCGCCCCTCCATCCAGTCGCTCAGCAGCCGGTTTTTCAGCAGCCGGTTGATTTCCTGATTGCTCAGGGACAGGGCGTGGTTTTCTGCCGAAATCATATGAATCGCGTCGTCCAGCAGCTTGTATTCGTTGGCGCTCCCCCCCTCGGGCAGGCCGAGGCGAAGATGCTTCACGTTTTCCAGCAGCCTTTCCAGGGGGGTATACAGCCGCTTACTGGCCAGCACGGCGCAGATCAGCCCGCCCGCCATACACAGCCCCATGACGAGGGTGACAATCCTTCGCAGGCGCACGGTGGGCTTTAGAAGATCGCGGTAGGGAACGATGGACATGCACGTAAGCCCCGCTGACGCCGTTTCCTTCGCCAGCACGCCGTAGTCCGCGCCGTCGAGGCTTATGCGGTTTTGGGGAGTAGTCATGTATATTCGGCTCACCGCGCTGTATTGATCGTTCGTGTGGGAAATGACGGGGGTGCCCGTCTGGTCGCACAACAAAAGCACGCCGTTTTCGCTTTCCGGAAGCAGGGACAGCAGCCTGTCCTCCGGCAGGTGGAAAAAGGCATAACTCTTTCCCTGAATGCTGTTCAGCGGCAGGCTGCTGATAAACACCAGCACGCGGTCGTTGCTGATGATACGGGAAATGTCAGCCTTTCCCACAAAGTCACAGAGGGCGATGTGATTTGTCTGCTCGCGGATCAAGAGCACATCGTCCAGCGTCAGCCCGTCGATCCGGCTGAAATAATCATCCGACGAATAGCTGCTTTCCGCCGTGATGACCATATCCAGCCCTTCGGAATAGATGCCGATGTCGCTGAGTGTATTGCTGAACGCCTTCATTTTTTGCAGCAGTTCAATGATTGATTTTTTTGTCAGAATGTTTTTCGGCGTCTGCTCCTTGAGATGCAGATATATTTCCACGCCGCTGTCATTATTCAGCTGCCAGGTAAAAGAGCGCATCTGTTCGATCTGCCTGTTCAGGGACATGCACGCGCTCTCCAGCAGGGATTCATGCTGCTTCCAAGCATCCCGGATGACCTGCTCGGACACCTGACCGTAAATGATCCAGCCGGTCGCTAACGTGGTCACGATCGTAAAAAGAAGCAGAAGAAGCGTCATCTGCACCTGCACCCGGTACCGGGGCAGCCGCCTTTTCCGAACTTGTTTCATCTAAGCCTCCCAGGGACGAAAGGACAATGCCTGACCCGAAGTTTTTTGGGGGAAACCGCTCATTGGAGGCCAAAGATTGCCTTCCCCTCGCAGGGGAAGGTGGCGCGAAGCGCCGGATGAGGTCTATCCCCCAGCCCCCCTTCCGAGAAAGCCATAAGGGTTTTCGGACTATTGCCATTTTTCGAATGCATTTAGTTTAATCGGCCAAAGTTTTCTCCATGCTGCCGCTGATGGCGGCGTACTGGGATTATAGCATAGAAATCGCGTTTTGTCATTCCTTTTCTCGGATGCTGATTTTCGCTATCATGCCGCTTTAATCAGGCAATGGAGGCTGCTTTTCAGCAGTTCCCCGTATACACATACTTTATCCTCTCCCGCGCGATTTCAGCCAGGCGATAGATTTGGCCAACGTCTGTCGCACGCCTGTCCGTCATATGGAAGCGCGGGAAGAAGCGGGAGATGTGCAGCGGGATTTCTGGGCCGATCACTCGACCGTTGCTATCCTTCAATCCGGAAACCCAGGCGGTCAGCGCCCTGATTTCATCCTCGGAATCATTCTCATTCGGCACGATCAGGGTGGTCAGCTCCACGTGGCACCCCTGAACCGCGCGGGTGATGAACGCTTTCACCATGTCCAGACTGCCGCCCAGCACCTTGGTATAATAGCGTTCCGTAAACCCTTTCAGGTCGATGTTCATGGCGTCGATATAGGACAGCAGTTCTTCCAAAACAGACAGTTCGGCGGTTCCGTTGGTCACCAGAACGTTGAAAAGCCCGGCCTCGTGCGTCAGCTTTGCCGTGTCCCGGACGAATTCCCAGCCGATCAGCGGTTCATTGTAAGTGAACGCCAGGCCGATGTTGCCGCGGGCTTTATATCGGAGTGCCAGGTTTGCCAATTCTTCCGGCGTGATGGTTTCCGCCTTTTCCGCCCAGGCCATTGCCTCCGCCGACCAGGAAATCTCATGATTCTGGCAGAACGGACAGCGCAGGTTGCAGCCATAGCTTCCAACCGACAGGATCATGCTGCCGGGATGGAAGCGTCGAAGCGGCTTCTTTTCGATGGGGTCAAGCGCCAAGCTCGTGATTTTACCGTAATTTTCCGGGATAATCCTGCCGCCAGCGCACGTCCGCGCGCCGCAGAAGCCCCTGTGCCCTTCGGGAATCTCACAGTGCCGAAAGCACACATCACACCGCACCATATCCATTTCCTCCATCCTCAGGTATGCCTGACCACCTCAAAGCGCTGCAAGGAAACCTTCTCCTTCGCGCCGATGCCCGCCTTTTGCTTTGCGATTGCCACCTGCTGCTCCACCGTGTCCACGCCGTCCAGGTCAGGCAGCAGCAGTCCGCGGCGGCCGCCCTTGCTCACGATCACGCCGTAGCGCTTGACATCCAGTTCAGATTCGGATTGAATATCCTCCGGCTCTCCCAGCACGTCCACGTTGATTTCCAGCCACGGGAGTTCATCAGGCCGGATCGGATCAAAGCGGGGATCATGAACGGCGGCGCTCACGGCATTGCGGATGATTTCCTCCGCCAGGCTGTCCCGCGTGGGCGATATGGTGCCGATGCAGCCGCGCAGCCGTCCCTGCTTGTGGATGGACACAAAGGTTCCTGCACTGCGATTTGTCAATTCCTTTGGCAAACCATCCGGAACGCTCATGATACGATGATTCAGTACATAGCTTTCAACTGACTGCCAGGCCAGCCTCACCCATGGGTCGCAGTTCTGATGCTGTTCGGAAAGCCGCTGTTTTTCGCTCTTCTGCCGAATCTCCAGAAAGCGGCGGCGGGCGTCCGTTCCTGTCGGATGAAAGATACAGATACCATAGCCCACGCCGGTCACGTCCTCATGAGACAGCCGCTCCGCTTCCACGGCGACGCCGTCCAGCGCGCCTGCCATCATCACGAAGGAGCGGTGTCCGCATTCCGCCGCGTGCTCACAGAAGCTTTCGCTGAAATCGAACAGTTCTCCGAACGCGGCGCGTCCGCACACATCCATGATGCGTTCGTCGTATTGCGGACCCTCCGGCGCAAAGCCGTAAGGGCCATAGGCCTGCAGCTTATGGGAAAGATCGCCGCTGGCGATATACACCGCTCTGCGTCCGGTTTCCCCCACTGCCTGCCGGATGAACTGACCCAGCCTGTAATGATCCTCCAGTGGTAAGCCGGACAAGCCCACCCGAACCAGCCTGAAATCGGAATAAAACTGCCGCACAAAATACAGCGGCACCATCGTCCCGTGGTCGAGCGCGGGCTCCCGCTGGCCCTGTGTTCCCGCGGGGAAGCCGTTTTCTGCCGCAATCCGCTCTATGGCCTTGACTAGCTCTTCGTCATACTCTTCCCGGAAATGCACCTGCCCTGCGTGGAACTGCGCGAAGGAACCTGTGGCTTCCCTGCCCGGGGAGATATGGAAATAGTCGGCGTACATCGTCGCGTGCGGGCTGGAAATAATGATCGTTTCAGGTTTCAGCTTTGCGATATCCTCCGCGGCCTTTTTATATGCCGCGATTGTGGCTTTCACCTGATTTTCGCTGCCGCGTCCCACTTCGGGCACGATCATCGGTGGATGCGGAACCATATATGCCGCGATGACAGACATATCCTTTCATTCCTTTCGTTCTTCAAGCGTTTAAAACCAAAGGCCAAATTTGTTTTTTTCCTTTTCCCCGCAAAGGGGAAATGCTTTTGTATCATCATTTTATTCTGTTTTCATGCACTCGTCAATATGTTGTCTTGGCCGGAAAACAAAAGATTGTATATTTACACATGGTATGGATTTTTAATCTTATATGTGATAAAATGGAATAGAATTGATTAAGCGTCGCCGGCATCATCCGGATGTATTAAATTTCATTAAAGGAGAGTGAAGCATGATCAGACTTGAAAAAATGGATGAATTCTTTGCCGCCCGGATCGACGGCTATGACGCGCATATGAAACGCGATATTGAAGGCGCGTCCGCTTTCTACGCATACACCGCTTCCTTGCTGCCTTTGGGGGAGGGATGTCGGGTGCTTGATCTCGGCTGCGGCACCGGCCTGGAGCTGGAGGAATATTTCGCGCTGAACCCCTTTGCGAAAGTCACGGGGATCGATCTGTCCGAAGCGATGCTGAAGGCGCTGAAAGCCAAGTTCCCAGAGAATGATTTGACGCTGATTCAAGCCTCCTATTTTGATGTGCCGCTCGGTGAACATTTGTTTGACGCGGCCGTATCCGTGGAATCGCTGCACCATTTTTCCGCGGATATGAAAGCGTCGCTGTACAAAAATCTTCACGAAGCATTAAAAGAGAAAGGAGCGTTCGTCCTCACGGATTATTTCGCGGAATCGGAAGCATTGGAAACGGAATATTTTCAGAACCTGGCCGCTCTGAAAAAGGAACAAGGACTATCGGATGATACGTTCTACCATTACGATACGCCGCTACTGGTCGGGCATGAAATAGACATCCTGCGGAAGGCGGGCTTCCGGGATGTGCGGATCATGAATCAGTGGGGCGAAAGCACGTACACAGTCCTGGCAATAGCATAGAGATATCTGAGGAGAAAGAAAAGGAGGAACCACTATGGATTTCAACCGTTTGACCGCATATCTGGATTACCTGCACAAGCTCAACGTGCCGGGCTGCGACCTGGCCGTGTACAAGGAGCACGAACTGATTTACCGCCACCAGGCCGGATGGCGGGATGTGGAGCGCACCGCGCCCATTCAGGGCGACGAAGCCTATTTCCTGTATTCCGCGACCAAGGTCTTTACATCGTGCGCCGCCATGAAGCTGATCGAAGAAGGGAAAATGCGCCTGGACGACCCGGTGAGCGATTACCTGCCCGCCTACGCCAAACTTACGGTCAAGGACGGGGATGCCGTGCGGCCGGCGAAAACCGTGATGACGGTTCGGCATCTCATGAGCATGCAGAGCGGCCTGAATTACAATACGGAGATTCCCGCCATCGAAAAGGTCATGAAGGACAATCACCAGCGGGCCACTACCCGCCAGATCGCGGAAGCCAAGGCCGAAGACCCGCTGGAATTCGACCCCGGCACCGACTTCCAGTACAGCTTCAGCCACGACGTGCTGGCGGCGGTGATCGAGGTCGTGTCCGGCCAGCGGTTCTCCGCGTACCTGAAAGAGCACATCTGGGAACCCCTGGACATTCACGGCATGGCCATGCGATTGAACGATGATCTGAAAAACCGCCTGTGCCCCCTGTATGCCTATGAGCCCAAAGCCTACAGCCTCAAGGAATGCAGCAAGGAGGAAATCGAAGATCGGTTCAACCCCGAATTTGAGAGCGGCGGCGGCGGAATGATCGGCACCGTGGCAGATTATATCAAATTCGCCGACGCGCTGGCCTGCGGCGGCAAGAGTAAGGATGGCGCGCATATCCTGTCGCCCGAAATGATCCAACTTTGGAGCGCTAACCAGCTTTGTCCCAAGGGCCGCCAATCCTTCGATGGCTGGCATCGGATCGGCTATTCCTATGCCCTGGGCGTGCGCACAAGGGTCAATGACCGCATCGGCGGCCCCGGTGCGCTGGGCGAATTCGGCTGGGACGGCGCGGCTGGCGCGTGGGTCATGATCGACCCCAGCAACCGCCTGTCCGCCTTCTTCGGAATGCATGTGCTGAATTACGGCTACAACTACGACGTGATCCATCCCACGCTGCGGGGGCTGATTTACGAAGGACTGTAATCATTCAGCCGAAGTAAAAAGAAACAAATCTTCCTGATATGTATCTATCCATGCAACTTGGTCGTGTCGGCGTGCATCTTGGCAGCGGAAGTATTGCGCTTTTTACGGATTGGTGTATCATTCGTTCTGTGATCGCGGGAAACCATCAATGAACGAAAGAAGGCAGAACATGAAAACGATCATTCACGATCTCGGAAAAGAAGAGAACAATCGGCTGCTTGTCGCCGCGGATCAAGTTGTCTGTGCAGACGGACGGTACGCGCCTTGCCAGGGGTGTTTCAAATGCTGGACAAAACACCCCGCCGCCTGTGAAATGAAGGACGCGCTTTACCAGGCTTGTCGGGTGCTCGGAAACTCAGACGATTTGACCATCATCACCGAAAACCTCTACGGCGGTTACAGCGCGCCAATCAAGAACCTGCTTGACAGAAGCATCGGAAGCTCCACCCCATTCAGCACGTACAGGGGCGGTCAGATGCACCATACCCTCCGTTACGGGAAGCGGAACAGCCTCCGCGTGATCGTCTATGGGGACATTACCGACGCAGAAAAAAGCACTTTGCAATTGATGGCGGAGCGCAATGCTGTCAACATGGGGTTCCGGGAACACAGCGTCGTTTTCTGCGCGGACGCGGAAGAAGCGGGGAGGATGGCATGATGGAAAAGATTGTGCTGATCAATTGCAGCCCGAAGAAAAAGCTCAGCGTTTCGGGGTTTATCATGAAATGCACGGGGCTCATGATCCGGGGCAAGAAGGAATATTACCAGCTTCGCACCCCTGCGGACCGAAAGCCGATCCTGAACGCGATGAAAACTGCCGGAAAGGTCGTTTTTGTCACGCCCCTGTATGTGGACAGCGTTCCTTCCCACGTGCTGCCGTTCCTGAAGGAAATGGAAGACTTCTGCAAGGAAAACGGCCTGAGCCTCAAGGTCTATGTGATCGCCAACAACGGCTTCATCGAAGGAAAGCAGAACGAGCCTTTGATGCAGGTGGTGGAGAATTTCTGCGCCCGCGCCGGGCTTACATGGTGCGGCGGTATCGGCATTGGCGGCGGCGTGATGCTGAATGTAGAACGAATCATGATTACCGTGATGTTCGGGCTGATGCTGCTGAACGTGGGACTTCGCGCCCTGCAAGGAGAAAACGTCCTGGAGTCGGTGCGCTCCTTTGGTTTCAGTCTCCTGCAACTGCTGGTTCTTTGCTGTGGGATCATCACATTTACGGTACGTCTGACTGTTCACATCAACAAAGGCACGAACGCCGGGAAATGGTATACCCGCATCATGGCGCCCTCCTTCATCTTCATCCTGTTCGCGGACATTTTCTTTGTCATTATCTCCTTTTTCCAGGGCGGACTGTTCCGCGGCTGGTTTTCCAGGTTCCAACCGGACGCGAAATGTGGTATAATTTCAACGTAAAAAATGACGCAATAAAAGGGGACAGCTGTCATGCGGGTTCGGTTTGAGCAGGTGGACGCAAAGGAAAAGGAACAGGCGGTGATCCGGGCGGTGGAAAAAACCGCGGATATTCTGAACGCCATGGATCTGCTGGAAAACGGCTTCAGCGGCATTCAAGTCACCAAGGACAGAAGCACCTACTTCTGCAAACCGACGCAGATGTACTATATCGAGTCCGTGGATAAGCACACCTATATCTATACAAAGGGCGACTGCTACGAATGCCGGGAACGCCTGTATGAGCTGGAAGAGAAGCTGGGGCCTTACTTCGTGCGCATCTCCAAATCCATGATCGTGAACCTGCGCAAGATTCAGAACGTCAGTGCGGAGCCGGGCGGCAGGATGGTGGCCGTCCTCCTGAACGCGGAACGCGTGATCATCTCGAGAAGCTATGTAAAAGAGATCAAAAGGAGGCTCGGCATCCAATGAACGCCGCGAAAAAGCTGTTTGTTCAAAGCATGGTCATCTCCACCTCCATCCTGTTCCTGAACGGGATCAACGCGGTGATTCAGCATTTCGCCGGAAATGATATTATCCTGCAATGGTATCATCCCATTTCCATCGTGCTGACCGCTATCCTGTGTTCCCTGCCCACCGTTCTGCTGTTGGATTGGGAGCAATGGGACAGGAAAACGCTATGGCTAAGAGTCACCCTGCACTGCCTTGCGCTTTATGCGGCCGTGGCCGGCGCAGGCTGGGTTTTCAAATGGTACACGGATATGGAGGGCTTTATCGCCGTAAGTATCATTTTCTTTGTCATCTATGTTTTCGTTTGGCTTTCGAGCCACTGGCTGGACAAGCAGGACGAAAAAAAGATCAATCGAGCGCTTGATGAGATTCGCGACAGCGAATGAATCCAGCGAAAAACATTTGGGCTTTTTCCCACGAAAAGTATAAGACAGTCATTCAGGAGGATTCAGGAAAATGGACAGACCGGTCACGACACTGTTTATGCTGGTATCCGTAGACGGCAAAATCAGCACAGGCGCGACGGACGAAATGGATGTGGATTGGGATTTCCCCCAGATCGCCGGGCTGAAAGAAGGCCTGCACCAGTACTATGAAATCGAACAGACCACTGATCTGTGGTCCTTCAACACGGGCCGAGTACAGGCAAAAATGGGAGTCAACACAAAAGAAATCCCGGCAAAGACGCCTGTTTCCTTCGTCCTCCTGGATAACAGCCATCTCAACGAACACGGCGTCCGATATTTCTGCGCAAGATCAAAGCAATTCGTCCTGATCACGTCAAACAGGGATCATCCGGCTTTCGGCGTCAACGAGGATAACCTTCGCATCCTCTTTCAGGAAAAGATCTCGGTCGGTGATGCATTGACACAGCTGAAAAAACAATTCGGCTGCGAGCGGCTGACCGTTCAGTCAGGCGGCACCGTGAATGGCCTGTTTCTGCGCGATAAGCTGTTTGATTATGTGGACATCGTTGTCGCACCGGTGCTGATCGGCGGAAAGGATACAGCCACGCTGATTGACGGGTCTTCCTTGCGGGCAAAAGAAGAATTATCCCAATTGGGTGTGCTGCGGCTGATCGACGCCAACGGTTTGCAGGATTCGTATGTGCGGCTGCGCTATCAGGTGATCGGCTGACAGCGATGGCAGGACAGTACGAATTGATTACCTATGAACAGAACTTCTTTGTTTGACGTCCTCTTGTGCGACAATGGTGGGGAGTTTTCCGACGCCTTTTCTTTTGAAAATGACGATAAAGGCAACCGTGAAATCCCCCTGTTTTTCTGTGACCCCATGTGTTCTTCTCAAAAGGCTCAAATCGAGAAGAATCACACGCTTTTTCGCGATACTGTTCCAAAGGGGTCTTCGTTCGACGATTTCTCCCAGGAAACCGTCAACCTCATCTTTTCTCATGTCAACTCTGTCAGCCGTTCTATCTATATGGGTAAAACGCCTTATGACATGTTCTCCTTCTTCTACAATGACCGCTTTCTCTCTCTGCTGGGGATTGATCGTATTCCTCCGGACAGGGTCGTTCAGTCTCCCATTTTGATCGCTGGTATTGCTGATTTATCCAAAAATCTCTAATCCTCACGTCCCATTTTAAATCCATCCCCAACTGAACTTACTCTGAAATGCCTTGCGTTTCGGAGTGCGACGCATACTTTTTTTCACTTTTTCCTCGCTCTCTCTTCTCCTTTTCCGCCTTTTTCAGGTTTATTTCTGGCCTGTTTTTCTCTTTCTTATACTTATTCCCACTGCATTTCTTACACTTACTCCAACCCCGTTTCCACTGTGGAACTTACTTTGGGAATTTACGGTTATGCGTTATCCCTGCGCTTGAGCCACACCATCAGCACGGCGATATCGGCGGGGTTCACGCCAGGGATGCGGCTGGCCTGGCCCAGGGACACAGGCTGCTGGTTTTGCAGCTTTTCCCGGGCTTCAAGGCGCAGAGCGTCGATCTTCATGTAGTCCGTATCAGCGGGGATTCTCACTTCCTCCATGGCGCGGGCCTGCCTGATCTGGGCCATTTCTTTTTGCAGATAGCCTTCATATTTGATTTGAATTTCCGCCTGCTCCCTGGCTCCTTCGCAGTAATCCCAGCCCTCGGGCAGGGTGAGCCTTGCTTCCGGGTGGCGCAGTTCTTTTGCCTTGCCTTCTTCGTTCAGGCGGTGAATCAGTTCTTCCGTTTCTCTCTGCTTTCGTTCTGCCCGGCGCAGGCGCTCGTCAGAAATCAGGCCAAAGTCCCGTGCCCGGAAGGTCAGCCGCAGGTCAGCGTTGTCCTGGCGCAGGAAAAGGCGATGTTCGGCGCGGCTGGTCATCATGCGGTAGGGTTCGTCCGTACCCTTGGTGGTCAGGTCATCTGCCAGTACACCAATGTACGCCTGGTCGCGGGTGAGCAGGAAGGGTTCCTTCTCCTGGCAGTACAGCCCCGCGTTGATAGCGGCGTAAATGCCCTGCGCGGCGGCCTCCTCATAACCGGAGGTACCGTTGATCTGCCCGGCCAGGTACAGGCCGGGAATGTGCCGCGCTCCCAGGTGCGGCGTCAGGGCCAGCGGGTCGATGCAGTCGTATTCGATGGCGTAGGCCAGTCGGGTCAGGATACAATGCTCCAGCCCCGGAATGGTGCGGTACATGGCCCACTGCACGTCCTCCGGCATGGAGGAGCTCATGCCCTGCACATACCACTCGGGATACCCGTCCCCTTCCGGCTCCAGGAAAATCTGGTGCCTGTCCTTATCGGCGAAGCGGACGATCTTGGTTTCGATGGAGGGGCAGTAGCGCGCGCCGGTTCCGTTGATCTGGCCCGTGAACATGGGGGCGCGATGGAGATTTTGCTTGATGATCTCGTGGGTGCGCTCATTCGTCCAGGTCAGATAGCAGTTGATCTTGTTAGTGGGCGGCGTGTCCGTCAGGAAAGAAAATGGCGTCACCGGCTCGTCGCCGGGCTGCATGTCCATTTTATCAAAGTCGATACTGTTTTCCGCCACTCGCGCCGGTGTGCCGGTCTTGAAGCGGCGGATGGAAAAGCCGAGGTCAGCCAGGGATCGGCTCAGATAATTGGCGGGCATCAGTCCCTGCGGCCCCGCGGCCCACTCCGCTTCGCCGATGATGATGCGGCTTTTGAGGTACACGCCCGTACACACCACAACAGCGCGGCAGGGGATCACGTCGCCGGTGAGGGTTTTCACACCGGACACCTTTCCGTTTTGCGTCAGGATTTCTGCGGCCTCCCCCTGCCGAAGCGTCAGATTTTCCTGGTTGAATAGTGTTTTCAGCATCCGTAGATGATAGGCCCGTTTATCCGCCTGGATGCGCAGGGAATGTACCGCCGGGCCTTTCCCCCGGTTCAGCATCCGGCTTTGGAGCGTAATATCGTCCGCTGCCAGGCCCATTTCCCCGCCCAGCGCGTCCACCTCCCGCACAAGATGGCCTTTGCCCGTTCCACCAATGGACGGATTGCACGGCATCAGCGCCACGGATTCCAAGTTCAGCGTCAATAATAAAGTGTCCAGCCCCATCCGGGCCCCGCACAGCGCCGCCTCGCATCCCGCGTGGCCCGCGCCGATTACAACAAGGTCAGCCAAAGTATTCCTCCTAATCCGAAGGAGTTTTCTGGGGGAAACCATTCTTTGGAGGCCAAAGAATGGTTTCCCCCAGTCCCCCTTCCAAGAAAGCCATAATAAGGTTATTCTCGATAGACACTAAACCAATGAGTATAAGTGTAACAAATTATAGCCACTGAATAAACGCCGTTTTATCGCCGCTGTTGAATCCGGCTTTTCGGTAGAAATTCAGGGTTGCTTCGTCCTTCGCGCCGGTCAGCAGCATGATTTTGTAACAATTATCCCGCTGGGCGATTTCTTTCGCGTAATCCAGGCAGGCGGATCCCAACCCGCGCTTCCGGTAATCCGGGTGCGTCACCACGTTTTCGATCAGCGCGTAGGGCCTTACATTCCGGGTCAGGTTCGGAATGACAACGCAGACACAGGAGGAAACGATTTTCCCGTCCCGCTCGCAGAGAATAACGTGGTGATTGTTATCACGCAGGATTGTTTTCCAAGTGTTCTCCAATTGTTCGTTCCGCGGGGGAATCCTGTCCTCATGCAGATACAGATACAATTCCAGCAGCCCCTGAAGATCGCCGGGCTTCGCTTCCCGAATCTCTTTACCCTTTGTTTCCTCATGCTGGGAGAAAAGCGCCGCTATAACAATGAAAACCAACGCCGCAAGAACGATACTGCCGATTGTGTTCATAACTCGCTTCCTTACAAGGCGCGGTAGACTGCCCGCTCGCCGCCCACATAGGGCAGCCGGGAATAGGCGCACACCAGGTTCGCCTGGCCGATCTTCCTGACTTCGCCGCGGTAGGGCACGGCCACCGGGCGCAGGTGCATCCCGATCAGGGTGTCACCAATGTCCAGCCCGGCGTCGGCCTGCACGTTCATCACCAGGCAGGGTTCGTCCATCAGCTTCCACGCCACCGCGGGCACGCTGCCGCCAGCCTTGGGCTGGGGGATGGCGTTTACGCGGACATATCGGCTTTCCTTCGCAGCGAACAGGGGCATCACCAAAGAGCGGTTCAAATGCTCGCAGCACTGGAAAATGGGGATAAAACGCTGCTCGCGGCACACATCCAATACTGCTTTCGCCACCCATTCCCCGATCTCCGGGACGCTGGCCTTGCCGATCTGTCCGCCCGCGATTTCGCTGGTGGAGCGGCCGATCACAATTTGTGCCCCCGGCTGGAGCTTGCCTGCTTTGGCTACATCCAAAATCGCCTTTGTCACCTGGGCGTGAATCATTTCCTGTTCCGTCATGTCTCATTTCCTCCTGTTGCGCACATTTCCGTGTCTCATGGGATTTGAATAAAATCACCGTTCAGGCAGACCGTGCGTTCATCCGTCCAGGAGAAGGAAAGCGTGTCTTCCTCCATCCAAGGCCCCCGATAGATTTCCTGCTCCTGGGTCCAGTCTCCCAGGATTCCATGCTTCACGGTTGCTGTGGGGTAAACCCAAATCATCGTATTTCCGCCCAGTGCGCCTTCGTCCACTACCAAAAGCGTCGCCATATACGCCCCGTTGGGAGAGAGACTGACGCGTTCGGTTTTTGTCGCCAGCGGGATAAAACTCAACAGGCAAAGCAACAGTATGGGCAGAAGCGGAAAGAGAGACAAAATGCCTATGGGAAGCTTGATTTTCCAGGTCATCTTTGTTTTTCCAAATAGAACGATGGAAACAAGCACCAGCGCCAGCACGCAGTGGCTGACCCATTCTGATTCAAGGCCAATATGCAGGAAGATCCCGCATACACAGGAGCAAGGAAAAACCAGCAGCGCCGCTGCCCGGTTGGCTCCGTTCCCCTCCCCCGAAAAAAACAGCGCGGCGGTAACCAGCGATAGACAGAGCAGCACATACAGCAAGGTGCTGCGCAGCGTATACGTCCATCCAGCCAACCGGCTCACGCCCAGCGCTGCCGGATACACCAGCGCCATTACCAATGCAAAAACAGGAATCAGCCTGCCCAAACGGCTTTTCATAGGCTCTCACCCTATTTCGACAAATCTTATTGCTCGCCCAATTGAATCGTGAATTCAGATGCGGGATGAGAAATCGTTCCAGACAAGGAACGAAACCGCAGGAATACTGGAGGTATTTCAAGGTTGAGTGACGCAGGATGGACCGATTTATCGCCCGCAGATAATT
>JAFWQM010000019.1 GCA_017509065.1 Clostridia bacterium | reverse complement strand
TATTGCTCGCCCAATTGAATCGTGAATTCAGATGCGGGATGAGAAATCGTTCCAGACAAGGAACGAAACCGCAGGAATACTGGAGGTATTTCAAGGTTGAGTGACGCAGGATGGACCGATTTATCGCCCGCACATAATTCATGATTTAGTTGGGCGAGCAATAATACATCTTTGTGTGATCTGACGGAACGGTCACTTCAGAATGTAATTATTCTTCAAAAGCAGGCAGGGGTGTACAGACTCAACGGCGAAATAATATAGGGCAAAAGCCGAAACGAAAGCACAGTTCGGTCATTTTTGCACATGTTATCCCGCGGTTTTCGGGCTGCTTTTTAATGAGCAATAAAGCAAAAATCCATCGAGAGGAACACTTATGAAGATTGACACCCTGGTTTTAGGTCCGGTGCAGACCAACTGCTATATCGTATACAACGAAGGCGCGGAGGACGCAATCGTCATCGACCCCGGCGCGAACCCGGAGAAGATCAAGGAAGCGCTGGACGGAAAGCGGGCTGTGGCGGTGCTGCTGACCCACGGGCATTTTGACCACACCGGCGCGCTGAGCGCTTTTTCTGATATACCGATCTACATCCACCCGTCCGATGACGTGATGCTGCTTGACCCTGTTTGGAGCGCGGGCGCGATGTTCCGGGACAAAAGCCCCCGGCCCGCTGCCACGGACTATGTGCGTGAGGGAACCAGGCTGCATCTCGCGGGGCTGGATATTGAGGTCATGCACACGCCGGGCCATACCCTGGGAAGCGTGGTCTACGCCATTGGGGACACGCTGTTCACCGGCGACACCATGTTTTGCGGTGGATATGGCCGCACCGATCTGCCGGGCGGAGACATGGACGAACTGGCCCGCTCCCTCCGCCGCCTGCTGAGCCTGGACAAGAACTGGATCATCTGCCCCGGGCACGGAAGCATGAGCACGCTGGATGAGGAAAAAGAGAAGTACAGCTGACCCGGAAGAGTTTTCTGGGGGAAACCATTCTTTGGAGGCCAAAGAATGGTTTCCCCCAGACCCCCTTCCAAGAAAGCCGTAATAAGGGATTCAAACTTTTTGCCAATTTGCGATGATTATTGCTTATCAGGGCTTAACGGAGTTACCTATGATGACGAATCCAACCATCTCACTCATGACCCCGACGCCTCAGTTCGCCAACGATTTGGCGGACGTGGTGCGCATTTTCTGGGGCGGGGCGCGGTTCCTTGTCAACGAGCAGGGCGGGGAGATTACCGTGACCCACACCGAAACGGAAGAAAACGGCATACGCCGCTGCCGGATCATGATGACCGGGGCGTGTTCGGGCAGCGCTGAAAAGAACAAAGAAATCTCTCCCGACCCTTTGCTGGAAAAACGTTATCACAAACGACTCATCAAGCAGGCACTCTATGACGTGATGAAGCAGGTCACAGGTCGAATGCCGCCCTGGGGCTCGCTGACCGGCATCCGGCCCACAAGGCTTTTGTACGAAGGGATGAGCCGGGGACTGACACTTACGGAGGCCGAAGCGGAAACGCGGGATATCTTTGACCTGCTGCCCGAAAAGGCCGCGCTACTGCGGGAAATCATCGAAGTGCAGCAGGCGCTTCCTATTCCCCGGGACGACGATGTGGATTTGTACGTCGGCATTCCCTTCTGCGTGTCGCGATGCGCTTACTGCTCTTTTCTGAGCGGCGAAGTGGGCAAGGGAAAGCAGCTTCCTCCTTATGTGGACGCACTGGAAAAGGAAATTGCGGGCACGCTGGCGCTCATGGAAGAAAAGAATTTGCGTCCCCGCGCCTTCTACATGGGCGGGGGCACACCGACCTCTCTCAGCGCCGCTATGCTGAACAGGGTGCTTTCCGCCGCCCAGCCCTTTATTAACCGCGCCATGGAAGTGACCGTGGAAGCAGGCCGACCGGACACCATCGACGCAGAAAAGCTGGCTGTGATCCGCAGCCATGGAGCCACTCGCATTTCCATCAACCCGCAGACCATGCACGACGAAACGCTGCAAAGGATCGGCCGCCGCCACACCACCGCGCAGACCGAAGCTGCCTATGCTTTGGCGCGGGAAGCGGGCTTTTCACACATCAACATGGATCTGATTGCGGGTCTGCCGGGGGAAAACCTGGACATGTTCCTGCAAACTCTGCAATGGAGCCGTTCGCTGGCCCCCGAAAGCCTGACGATACATACCCTCTCCATCAAGCGCAGCAGTCTTTTGCACCTGTGGGAAGCGGAGCTGCCCGACGGGGAGATGGTCGCGCGGATGGTGGACGCGGGCCGCGAAGAAGCCGCGAGGCGGGGCATGAAGCCCTATTACCTCTACCGTCAGAAGCATATGGCCGGCAACCTGGAAAACGTGGGCTACGCCCTGCCCGGCCACGCCTGCGTCTATAATGTGGACATGATGGAGGAGACAGGCCATGTGCTGGCCTGTGGCGCGGGCGCGATCAGCAAGCGCGTCGATCCGGCCATTGGCCGTATCGAACGCGCGCCGAATGTAAGCGAAATCAAAAACTATATTGAACGTACAGATGAAATGCTGCAGAGAAAGAAAGCCCTGTGGCGGGATAGCTGGAAAGAATCATCCGCCGCAGGGCTATAATCCAAATCGGTACTGATCAAATGTTCTGCATCCGTTCCTTTTCCTGAACCATGCTTTCCATGACCCGTTCCGTGATCCCTTCAAAAGTAAGGTCTGTTCCCGGCTCGCACTCGGCAACGCCGATCGCCGCGGAGCAGCGTTCCCACAGCGGCAGGGTTTCATCCTGCTCTATGTCCCGAAAAGTGGTTCTCGCCCACCTGAGCAGCGCGTTTCTTTCCTGATAATCCTGGCCCGTCAGCACCACGGCGAACTCGTCGCCGCTGATGCGGAAAACGGGCGAATGGCTGAAGACTTCGCAGATGACGCGGCAGGTTTTTTGAATATACTGATCGCCTTTCTCATGCCCGCAGGTATTGTTCACTTTTTCCAGGTGATTCAGGTCCGCCAGCAGCAGCGCGAACGGCTCCTGATCGCCTTCGGCGATTTTGGATTGAAGCTCGGCCATATAGGTGTCATAAGCGTTTTGGTTGCGAACGCCGGTCAGGTTGTCCTTGTTGGCAAGAAGCGTCACCCGCTCCAGCTCGCGCTCCGTGGAGGCGATATTCTGCACGTAATCCCGGATTGCGCTGCCCATGCGGGAGACGGCGTCAGCCAGCGTTTCCACTTCATTGTGCGTGCGGATCACCGGCACGTCGATATTCAGCGCTTCCGGATCCTTCTGATCCCTGCACTTGGAAGCAAACTCCACCACGCTGGCTTCCAGCTGTTCGATCGGGTCGGACACCTTGCGCTCCACCCATACGTAGAACGCGCCGACAAAGAGCATGCCAAGCAGGAGGATCAGAATATTTCCTTCCACAATATTATTGCGCAGTTTGCCGTTGATTTCAGCGACATCCACATCGACGCAGAGCGCGGCCACCGGTTTTCCGCCCGCGTCAAGCAGCGGCAGCAGTCCGGTGAAATCGCATCCCCACTGGCTCGACGCCTCAAAGAAGGAAAGCTCGCCCGACTGATAAGCGTCCAGATATTTCCTGGCTGTTTCGGGAGAATAGGAATCGCCCGTGAGCTCGTTCAGCTGCACAATCTCGTCCGCTTCGTACTCGTATTCGTATTGCGTCGCGCCAGCGATCACGTTTTTCATGTTGTTCATCGGCTCCGTATTGAGCGGAACGACAATATAAATGAAATGAACATTCAGGCTTTCCTTGATCTTGTCCAGCGATTTCTGGGTTTCAAGGTATTTGTCTGTTTTCACGCCCGTCTCGATGCACCGCGCCAAATCGTTTACGTCGATTTCCAGCTCGGCGAAGCGGAGGATACCCGTTATCTGCGATTTATAATGAGAATACAGCATCGTTTTGTAGCTGTTGTACTGCACGACGCTCAAAACCACGCACAGCAGCAGGATGAAAATAATCACGCCGGTGAGAATGCTTTTTTTCAATGGCCTTTTGTGTTTTGCCATGGATAACCTCTCCTTCTATCTGTTCGCAGGCATGCGTTTTCGTTTTATCTGTGGCCGCACTGCACGGGCGCTTACATTATCGGTTTGGATTCTTACCGGATCATTATACTCGGAAACAGACAAAAAAACAATGCTTTTGCTGGTGCATTATTCCCAAAAAACATATACAAAAAAAGCGCTGTCCCCCTGCCGCGCGCATCAGAAAACGGATCGGGTCGAAGCGGCCAACTGACGGGCCATTTCCAAAAACTTTTCAAATGGCTTGTAATTTGCCTGATAATCTGATAGAATAAGAAAGGTATGTGATTCACTATGCGTTTATACATGGTCACGAATCAAATGAATTTTTAGGGGGAACCGACATGGCAGACTACACCACTGAGAACATTCGCAATATTACTCTGATCGGCCACGGCAGCAACGGCAAAACCACGCTGACGGAAGCGATGCTTTACGCGGCGGGTCATGTGGACCGCCAGGGCAAGGTGGAAGACGGCTCCGCCACCACCGACTATGACCCTGAAGAAGTAAAGCGCGGCATTTCCATCAGTGCCGCTGTGGCGCCCGTGGAATGGAAAAAGACCAAGATCAACGTGATCGACGTGCCCGGCTACTTCGACTTCATCGGCGAGATGATGGGCCCCCTGCGCGTGGTGGAAACCGCGGGCATCGTGGTGGGCGCTGTCAGCGGCCTGGACGTGGGCGCTGAAAAAGCCTGGAAATATGCCCAGACCAACGGCGTGTGCCGTATGTTCATCATTAACCGCATGGACGCTGAAAACGCCAATTATATGAAGGTTGTCGACCAGCTGCGCGGCAAGTTCGGTTCCTCCGTTGTGCCCATGCTGCTGCCCATCGGCCAGGGAACTTCCTTCAAGGGCGTGGTCAATGTCCTTGAAAATAAAGCCTATGAAGGCACCGGCAAGGGCTTAAAGGAAGTGCCCGTGCCCGGCGATATGGCCTCCGCCATTTCCACCGCTATGGAAGAAATCACCGAAGCCGCCGCCGGCGCTGACGACGAGCTGATGATGAAGTACCTGGAAGGCGAAGAGCTGACCCACGACGAGATCCTCTCCGGCTTCCGCGCCGGCATGGCCAACGGCACCATCGTGCCCGTGGTTGCCGTGTCCGCCCTCACCGGCGTCGGCGTCGCCAAGATGCTGGACGTGATGAGCGTTTATCTCCATTCCCCCGCCCATGCGAAGTTCCAGGGCGAAAATCCCAAGACCGGCGACAAGGCCGAGCGCGCCTGCGACAATTCCGAACCCTTCTCCGCGCTGGTATTCAAGACCGTGGCCGACCCCTTCGTGGGCAAGCTGAGCCTGTTCCGCGTGATGTCCGGTTCCATCACCCCCGGCACCGCGCTTTACAACGCCAACGCCGACAAGGCTGAAAAAGCCGGCGGCCTGTTCACCATGCGCGGCAAGAAGCAGACCAACGCTTCCCTGCTCAACGCCGGCGACATCGGCGCTCTGTCCAAGCTGCAGTTCACCAACACCGGCGATACCCTGTGCGACGCTTCCGCGCCCATCAAGTATCCCGCCATCGACTTCCCCATCCCCTGCATTTCCAAGGCCATTTCCGCCGCCAAGCAGGGCGAGGAAGACAAGGTATTCTCCGGCCTCTCCCGCCTGCAGGAAGAAGATCCCTCCATCAAAGTTGAAAAGAACACCGAGACTACCGAGACCCTCGTATCCGGCCAGGGCGAACAGCACCTGGAGGTCATCCGCAACAAGCTGGCCAGCAAGTTCGGCGCGAACGCCGTGCTGAGCGATCCCAAGATCCCCTACCGTGAGACCATCCGCAAGAAGGTCGCTTGCCAGGGCCGCCACAAGAAGCAGTCCGGCGGCCACGGCCAGTTCGGCGATGTGTGGATCGAGTTCTCCCCCATCGGCGACACCAACATCGACTTCGAGTTCGAGGACGCCGTGGTCGGCGGCGCCGTGCCGAGGAACTTCATCCCCGCCGTGGAAAAGGGCCTGCGCGAAAATATCCGCAAGGGCGTGCTGGCAGGCTATCCCATGGTTGGCCTCCATGCCAAGCTGTACGACGGCTCCTACCACCCCGTTGATTCCTCCGAAATGGCGTTCAAGACCGCTGCCCGCATCGCCTATAAGAAGGGCTGCACCGACGCCAGCCCCGTGCTGCTCGAGCCCATCATGCACGTGGAAGTGTTTGTGCCTGACGAGTACATGGGCGATATCATGGGCGACATGAACAAGCGCCGCGGCCGCATCATGGGCATGGATCAGGTGGATGGCCAGCAGCGCGTGACCGCCGAAGCGCCCATGGGCGAAATGTTCAAGTACGCCACCGACCTGCGCTCCATGACCCAGGCCCGCGGCTCCTTCACCATGACCTTCGAGCGCTATGAGGAGATGCCCGCCGACGCCGCCAAGAAGATCATCGAAAGCGCGCAGAAGGAAGAAGAAGAAGAAGAGTAATCGTTTCTCTCTCCTGCCCGTGCAGGATGGTATGCTCAATTCTTCAGATGACCCACAGACAGCCGTTTGTGTCAGAAGCGTTTCCCTGTTTGTACTCAACCCCAAACTGAGAGCAAAGGAGAAGATCACCATGAAGAAATCGATCTGGATCGTCCTGCCCATCATCATCATCGCCATCGTTCTGGTCGCCGTGTTCGCGGGCCAGCGCAATACCCTTTCCGCCCAGATCGCCCAGCTTGAATCCGATAAGGCGGACCTGAGCAAGCAGCTGACCCAATCCGCCGCCAATGCCGACGCCCTCAAAGCCGCCGAAGAGCAGGCGGAGGAACTGAGCGGCAAGCTGAAGGAAGCTGAAGACCGCGCCGCTGAAGCCGAAAGCCGCGTTACCGAAGCGGAAAACAAGATCTCCGAAGCGGAAAGCAAAATTACTGAAGCGGAAGCCAAAGCCTCTGACGCGGAACAGAAGGTTTCCGTCTATGAGGCCCGGGTCAAGGAAGCGACTGAACAGCTGACCGCCGTAACCGAAGAGCGCGACACACTGCAATCCAACGCCGCTTCCGCCGCCGAACAGCTGACCACCGGTATCCGCCAGGCTCAGACCGCGCTGGAAGCGCTTGTCGGCCCCACTGATGATGAACTGAGCGAAACCAAGGCCGCCCTCGCCGCTTCCGAAGAGGCTGTGGCGCAGGTGACCATGGAGCTGGATCAGACCAGGGAAGCCCTGAACGCCGTGATCGGCGAGCGCGACGAGCTGAAAATCGCTTATGAAAATGCCGCCATCCAGATTTCCGAAATCCAGAGCCAGACCGACGGTCAGAAGGTGGCCAAGGCCGGCGCCCGCGTGATTGACGCTGAAGGCAATATCGTGAAGGAATACGAAGACCTCTCCGAACTGTTCCTGGCGGATCTGCAGCCCGGTGAGTATATCGTGATCGTGCTGTATAACGCCGCCGGTGAAGAGATCGTGCAGTACGATCTCGCCTATGGCGCGGCCGCCGAGGAAGCGCCCGCTCCCGCCGAAGAGGTTGAAGCCCCTGCCGAGGAAGCGCCCGCTGCCTGATAGCATGATGGATCTTTTCGCCGCATGGCCGATACCGGCCATGCGGTTTTTTCGTTCATAAAAGGAAACATATTGCAGCGAATAGATACTCTTCATTCCCGAAAAGCAATGAAAAAACACAGTGAATGCAGGTAAAGAGCTCTCACTGTGTTTTTTATATTTCCATTCAGGTATCGAGGTCAGTTACAGAAGGTTACGATGGGGCTGTTCGCCCCAGTTCCCTTTACTGCATTATTGATAGCTGAAAGGTAACTTTTTTATGTATGGACAGACCTGCGTTCAGCAAAGATACTTCATTGCTCTTCCAATGCGAACGGCGCGTCGGCGAGGATCGCTTCGATTTCCGCAGGGGAAAGTGTGACTGAGAGAAGCTGTTGTCCTTCCGCGTAATCACGCATCAGCATCGGCGGGAAATAGAAAACAAGATTGCCCTCTTCATCTGCGGAAAAATCACGGGAGGCTGAAAACTCGATTTCAAAATCCTCCAACGTCAGGTTATCGCGAATCCCGTCACCGTCTTCCAGAAAACGCTGATACAGCGCAGGCAGCAATGCGTCGGCTATCGCGGCGGAAGAGCCGCCTTTGACATATTCGGTACCGTCAACTGTACAGCGGACGCCAATGATATGAGCGATCTCGGGATAGTCTTCCGCTCTTACATCCTCCAATTGTTCAGGGTCGACACCGGCCTGAATGAGGATAACGCCCCGCAGGGTCAGGGTCTCCCCCGCGTACATGCCGCTCACGTCAAAGGTCAGCGGTTCCAGAGAATAAACCGTTTCTTCGCCCATTTCCTGGGAGCGGAGCTGAACAATGGAAAGCAGCCTGTCATTATTGCAGGTTACAAGAAAATCGTTGCTGACCTCGTTTTTTCCGTCGAAACGCATGTCCGGCGCGTTGGCGAACATCGGCAGCACCAGCCGGGTCATTTCGTCCAGCGCCATCTGGTAAGTATCATTGATGAGCGCAGCAGTGTAATCGTCGCCGACGATTTTGGGATAAGCGTAGGTGAAATGGTACACCCAGTTCTTCTCATCCGGGAAGTACATTTCCCCTTCATTCCGCTCCACAGTCAGTTCCGCGAAAGCAGACGCGGCGCAGAGGCAAACCGCCAGCGCCACCAAAATAAGCGAAAGTACGCGCTTTGCCATTGGCAAGCCTCCATTTTTCGGATTAGAAAATCACAAGTATCCGCAATACAGAGAGTACAGAGTGCAGAGTGCAGATTTATATAGTTGACCATTTGCGGATTCCCTTTTGTCACCACTATATCATCTGTACTCTGTACTCTGCGCTCTGTACTCTCCTATTGCTCGCCCAATTGAATCGTGAATTCAGATGCGGGATGAGAAATCGTTCCAGACAAGGAACGAAACCGCAGGAATACTGGGGCCGAAGCGCTCGAAAAACAATCCGGTGGATTGTTTTTAGCGGAGGCCGGGCAGCAGCCCAGGGCCGAAGGATATTTCAAGGTTGAGTGACGCAGGATGGACCGATTTATCGCCCGCAGATAATTCATGATTTAGTTGGGCGAGCAATAATATTGGCTTCACTTTGCTCGGTTCTCCGATGCTGTTCCTTCCGCCTGTCCGTCGGCTTCGTTTTCCCTGGACTGCTTCATGATGGTGACCGTGGCCCATTCCACGCGCCTGTCCACGATCTCCTCGGCGCGAATGCGCAGGCCGTAGCACTCCACCACGGGATGGCTGCCGTCCTTGGGGATGGTCATCATGCGGCTGAAAATCAGTCCGCCTAAAGATTCAAATCCCGCGCCGGTGGGCAGGTCCAGCCCAAGGGCATCGTTGATCACCTCAATCAGCGCGCCGCCCGCGATGCGGTACTGGTTCTCGCCGATCTTCTGAATCTCCTGCGGCAACGGCGGGTCATATTCGTCGTAGATATTGCCCACGATCTCTTCCAGCAAATCCTCCATGGTGATCAGGCCGCTGGTGCCGCCGTACTCGTCCACCACGATGGCGATGTGGGTTTTGTTCTTCTGCATGTCCCGGAACAGCACGTCCGTGCGCACGGATTCCGGCACAAAGTACGCCGGGCGCAGGATTTCCCGCAGCGTCTTTTTCCCGCCGGTGGACAGGGCCAGCAGATAGTCTCGCGTAGTGAAGGTGCCCAGCACGTCGTCCAGGTCTTCCCCATAGACTGGGAAGCGGGAGAGGCCGCTTTCCAGGATGGTTTTCATGATTTCCTTGTTGCCCGCGTCCACCTGGAGAGCGGTCACGTCGGTGCGGTGGGTCATGCAGTCGGCGGCAGTCATGTTGTTGAACTCGAAAATGTTCTCGATCATGTCCCGCTCGTTGCCCTCGATGGCGCCCTTTTCCTCGCCCATGTCCACCATCATGCGGATCTCGTCCTCGGTCACTTCTTCCTCTGTGGCGGCGGGGTCAATGCCAAACAGCCGCAGCACGCCATTGACCGACTTGGTGAGCAGCCACACAACGGGCTTTGTGAGCTTCGCTACGCCGTCGATAATGCCGGCAACCGCTCGGGCCACCTTCTCCGGCTCCTTCATGGCCACCCGCTTGGGCACCAGTTCGCCGAATACCAGCGTAAAATATGACAGAATCAGGGTAATGAACACCACGGACAAAGTATTCAGCGTGCCTTTGGAGATCAGGGTAAAGCCCCATCGATCCCGGATCAGGCTCACCAGCGGGGCGGCGAAGTTGTCCGCTGCGAAGGCGCTGGCAAGAAAGCCTGCCAGGGTGATGGCGATCTGGATGGTGGAAAGAAAACCCGAAGGCTCCAAAAGCATTTTCAGCAGCTTCTGGGACTTTTTATCGCCTTCCTCCGCACTGTGGCGCAGCTTCGTTTCGCTCAGGGAAACCACCGCGATTTCCGCCGCCGCGAAGAAGGCGTTCACCGCGATCAGCAAAACCTGAATCAGCAGCAGGCCGCCTATGGGGGTATCCAAACAAAAATCACTCCGTTTCAATTGAAGGCGTCTATGTAAACTTTCGCGGGTTTACGTGGTGATTATACCATACCTCCCCATGGTTTTCCACATATAATTGAAAAGAAATTGTAACAATATCAGGGGATTGGGTTGTTTCACCGGGGGGAAATATGGTATACTGCGTTTTGTATGAAAGCCGCGCGCTGAATCGGCCGCGGGCTTTCCGGTTTTCTGATTGTCGGCATTCGCAAACGCTTTGGGCTGAAGGGAAAAAATGAAGGTTTGGTTTTCCCGTCCGATCGGACGTTTTCTGGCGCTGATGCTGGCAGCCGCGGCGCTGCAGGCTGTTTTCCGGTTATTCCTGCGCGTCGAAGGCGACGCGGGCGCGCTGCTGCTGGTCGTTTTCATGTATATCGCGCTGCCCGCCGCGTCCGTCCTGTTGCCCTTGTGGGCGGGCAGGAGCGGCGTGCCACCTGCCGCGGCGTTCTTTCCCATCGGCGGGGCGGCGCTGATCTTTTCCTCTGTTCCCCCCTGGATCTGCTGGGTGTGCATGGCGCTGTCCCTGGTCGCGGCGACAGCCGGACAGGAATGGGAAAAGCGGAAAGAAATGAAGAAAGGAAGCCATCATGGCGGAAGAAGTCAGAAGCGATAAAAAAACAGGGATCATCGGCAGGTTTTTCCTCTTCCTGGGCGCATTGCTGCTGATGGCGGTCGTGTACGTGTCGGCGATCCTGCTGCAAATGCCGGACGCGGAATCAGGTATTGACAGCGCAGGCGCAGAAGCGAAGATTTCCCCGATGCAGCCTGCCGCCATGAACAGCGCGCAGGCGCTGGCAGAGCTCTTCGGCGCGCCGCTGCCCTGTCTGCCGGGCTACGCCATGGCGGGCAACGGCATGAATGCCGATTACGAAGGCGCTGTCGCCCGCGTCGCCACGCTGCAATACACGGGCGTCACCATCTCCGCGGTCCGTCCCGCCGCCGCTGCGCCGCTGCTGCTGCGCGGGGATTTGTCCGTGGACCTGAGGAGCGATCTCTCCGTTCTGAATCTTCCCGCGCTGATGGCGACCAAAGGAAACGCGCGGTGCGTCTATCTGTCCGGCGCGGACGCGGCTTACTCTGTTTACGCGTCGCAGGCGGGAGAGGAAGATTTTCTGGCGATGCTGGAAAAACTGGAATGGACGGAGTAATTTATCCCTTTTCTATTACGGCAGAATATGCTATAATTTATTTGCGCGGAACGCGGCGAAGAAGAAAGCGCTTTACCGAATCACGCGAGATCAAGGAGGATACGCTTTATGGCAAACTCCCGGCGGAAATCCGGACGCCGCAGACCCAATCGGAAGGATTACCGCGGCCTGCTGTTATTTGCTTTGGCGGGCGTGCTGGTGTTCTTTGTGCTGGTGATGCCCAAGAATCCTATCGCCAAAGCCCTGAACGCCACCGCCGACGGCACGGTGAGCACCCACGCGGGCCTGCGCATCAGTGAAGTGATGAGCGACAACGCCTCCGTCCTGCCGGACGAGGGCGGCAAATTCGGCGACTGGGTGGAAATCGAAAACACGCTGGACACGCCCATCAATCTAAAAGGCGTTGGCCTTTCTGACCGTTCGGACAGGATCAAATTCCTCTTCCCCGACGTGACGCTGAACGCTCACGGCAGGCTGGTGGTTTTCTGCGACAGCGTCAACAAGGACGATCCGCACGGTGAATTCCACGCGAAATTCAAGCTGAGTTCCCTGGGCGACACGGTGTATCTCTTCGATGCCAACGGCACCGCCATCGACAGCGTGAAGGTGCCCACCCTGAACGCGGATGAATCCTTTGCCCGAAATGAAGAAGGCGCCTGGGAAAAGACCGGCGCTTACTCCCCCGGCTACCCCAACACGCAGGAAGGCTATGAAAACTATCTGGCCGCCTACGCCGTGCATCCCGGCACGCTGATGATCAATGAAGTGGTGCCCACGCCGCGCACGGGACTGCGCGACGAGGACGGAGAGCTGAGCGAATGGGTGGAGCTGTACAACGCAGGCACCAAAGACATAAAACTTGGCAATTACGCCCTGTCCGACAATGAAACCAAGCCGGTGAAATGGCCCTTCCCCAAGGACGCGGTCATTCCCGCCGGAGGGTATTACATCGTGTTCTGCTCCGGGAAAAACAAGGTGGAGCAGGGGACACGCTATCCCCACACCAATTTCAAAATCAACAATGAACAGGACACCATCGTGCTTTCCACGCTGCTGGGTGAGCTGGTGGACCGCGTGGTGGTGACCAACGTTGGCAAGGATAACAGCTACGGCCGCGACGATAACGGCAACTGGAAGGTATTCACCCTGCCGACCCCAGGCGCGCCGAACAACCAGCATGGCGCGGAATTGGCCGACCAGTATCTGCGCGCCCTGAACCCCACAGGCGTCTTTATCTCCGAGGTGGTATCCTCCGCGAACCTCGTCAAGCCTTTTTCTGACGCTTCCTCCAGCGACTTCGTGGAGCTGTACAATTCCTCCAGCCAGGTTTGGGACATGAGCGGCTGGGGATTGAGCGACAACATCAACTGGCCCCAGAAATGGACGTTCCCCCAGGGGACGTCCATTTTCCCGGGGGAATACAAAGTGATCATCCTGGACGGCAGCGGCCAGAGCCTGAGCGGGCGGCTCAAAACTTCGTTCAAGCTGTCCCGTACGGGCGGCGAGATGATGACCCTGTCTGACGCGGACGGCCGGGTGATGGACAGGCTGTACCTGCCGGAAATCCCCACGGACGTTTCCTATGGCAGAACGCTGGGGAGCAACGGCTTTTTTTATTATGACACCCCGACCCCCGGAACGCAGAACGGCCAGGGCTTTACCGGCTTCGCGGCCAAACCGGTGTTTGACCATCCCAGCGGCATTTACTACGGCGAGCTGAAAGTCGCGCTCTCGGCAGACCCCGGCGTGACTATCCGCTACACCACTGACGGCTCCGTCCCCACCCCGGCAAACAGCCAGGTGTATACCGAGCCCATTGAAATCTTCGGCACCAAGATCATTCGCGCGCGCTGTTTCCAGGAAGGCCGCCAGCCCTCTGAAACCGCCACAGCCAGCTTTTTTATGGAACTGTACCACACGCTGGACGTGGTGTCGCTGGTCTGCGACCCGCAGGAGCTGTGGGACCCGGCCACCGGCCTGCTCAGCGCGGAGCAGGACCACAGCAGCCGCAACAAAAAGAACCCGAATGCCTCGGAGGTCCTAAAGCAGACCGTCGATGCGGACGGGAAGAAAAAGTCCGTTATTCCCTTCCAGACGCCCGTCTACCGCAACTACGGCAAGGACGACCGGCAGGGCTACATCGAGTTTTTCGATCACGAAACCGGCCAAAGATATATTTCCCAAGGCATCAAGATGGACCTGATGGGCGACTATTCTTTGGATATGCCGCAGAAATCCTTTAAACTCAGGGCGCAGGCCGCGCTGGGGGAAAAGTTTTTCAACTACGCCTTCTTCGAGGAAAGGGATTACACCTTCTATAAATCCCTGACCCTGCGCAATTCGGGCAACGACAACGTGTGGACGCGCGTAGCGGATGGCGTGCAGACCCGGCTGGTAGACAAGTACCTGAACCCGAAGCTGCTCACCCTGGCATGGAAGCCCGTGGTGGTGTACCTGAACGGCCAGTACTGGGGTCACTACAACCTGCGCGAGCGCAAGGACCGCTTCTCCATCGGCCAGTTCGAGGGACTGGATCTGGAGATGGATAAGGAGATCCTGGAGAATATCACCATCCTCCGCGCCGGCTGGGGCGTGGTGCAGGGCAGCAACGCGGAATACCGGGCCATGCTGAAGGAGATCGAAAAGCTGAAGCCCAATTCCAATCCCGCCGATCTGCAATACCTGTACGACCATATCGACATCGACAACTACATCGACTGGTACGCCATCAAGATGTACTTCGGCGATTCCGACCCCGGCAACATCATGTTCTATAAGCTGCCCACGGAAGGGGCAAAATGGAAGTGCCTGCTGTTCGACCTGGACTACGGCCTGTTCAATTCCAGCTTTGACAGCCCGAAGAGCTACCTGAAAGAGAAAGGCATGGGCCAGCAGAACATCAACAACACTATCTTCCGGAAAATGATCGAGAGCGACGAGATCCGCGATAAATTCCTGACGCGCCTGGGCGAAATCTTCCAGCTGCTCACCACGGAAGTGATGCAGGCCGAGCTGGACGAGATGACCGCCATGATCGAGCCGGAGCTGTACAAGCACTATCAGAAGTGGGCCGGTGAGTCAGACACCCGCATCCTGAACATGGACTCGCCCGCCACCGCTTCCGGCTCCATCCGCTACTGGCAGCAGCGCGTGGACCGTCTGCGCAACACGGTCATGGTCTACCGCCCCTACCGCTTCTGGGGCCTGGTGCAGACGCAGTTCAATCTCAGCGACCGTCAGATGATTTCCTACTTCGGCGAACGTCCCGCCAACCCGGATCAGAAATAACGGTTTTTCATATTACTCAGCAGCCAGCCAGACGCTCATTTCGCCTTTGCCGCGGTTGTTCCAGGCAAAGTAAGGGATGAGCGTTATTTCTGTGTCCTCCGTTTCGTCGGGCGTCCATGGTGCGTAAAGCGGCGCGTTATCATCGGGCTCTGTGAGCCGCCTGCCGGGAAGCGTGATGGCGGGCAGGGTGAGGCCGTCGATCACCATGGTCTTTTCGCGGGCTTCGGCCACGCGGTCGGGCAGGACGCGGAGCAGGCGCAGCCGCTTTCCGTTGTCCGCTTCCTCAGCGCAGAACACCATCGGCCCACGCGTGAAGCACACCTGGCCCATGTCCTCCTTCACCAGCGGCGAAGCCTTCACCGCCTTGACCGGCATGGTGAAATGGATGGTGATCTGGTCGCCCTGCTTCCAGATGCCCTTGGCGTACAGATAGCCGTTATCGCTCCAGCTCTTCACGCCGGCGGGAATCTTCACATGGGCGTTCCCGGCCCAGGCGGGGTCGCGGAAGGCCAGCGTGCCCATCGCTTCGCCGTCTGTGACGGACAGGTGCACGTCGCCGTTTTTGAGGAGATCGGCTTCCATGCGCAGGGTGAGCGATGTTCCGTTCAGGTTCACGGTCATATCGCTGCCGATATAGAGATGGAAGAACAGCGTGTCCTTGGTCTGGGTGACGATGTACTGGCCCAGGGAGGACACGATGCGGGCGATATTGGGCGGGCAGCAGGCGCAGCCGAACCACTTTTGCCGCACGGGCTTTACGTGGGAAAGCCGCTGGTCGGTCTCGCAGGCGTCGGGGTCGACCTCCAAAGGATTCACATAGAAGAAGCTCTGCCCGTCCAGCGCCATACCGGAAAGGACGGTATTATAGAGCGCCTGCTCCATCACGTCGGCGTAACCGCTCTGTGGCTTTAATTGCAGCATCCGCCGTGCGAAAAAGGCCAGGCCAATGGCCGCGCAGGTTTCGGAATAGGCGGTGTCATTAGGCAGGTCAAAAGGCCGGGAAAAGGCTTCGCCCACGTGCGTGCCGCCCACACCGCCGGTGATATACAGCTTTTGGCTCACAACGGACTGCCACAGCCGCTCGCAGGCCGCCAGCATCGCCGGGTCGTCGGTGAGCCGCGCTTCGTCAGCCATGCCGCAGCAAAGATACATCTGCCGCACCGCGTGACCCACGGCCTCTTTCATCTCCCGCACCGGCATGTGGGCCTGATGGTATTGGAAGCGCTCGGAGGTAACGGGCAGCTCGGGCATGCCCTTTTCGGCGCGGCGGCGGTTTTCCTCCAGCGCAAAGGTGTTGGGATCGGTGCCGCGCACGTCCAGGAAGAATTTCGCCAGATCGCGCCACTGGGTTTCCCCTGTTTCCTCGTACAGCCGCATCAGCGCCATTTCGGCGATTTCATGGCCGGGGCAGCCGCGCTCCTTGTCCGGCCCGAACTTTTCGGAAATGCATTCCGCGAACCGCCGGGCGGCGTTCAGCAGATCGTCCCTGCCCGTGGCCTGATGCCAGGCAACCGCCGCTTCCACCAGATGGCCGAAGCAGTACAGCTCGTGGTTGTCCCGCAGGTTGGTAAAAGCGCGGTCGCGGTCGGTGAGGGTATAGAAGGTGTCCAGGTAGCCGTCCTCCTCCTGGGCGGCGCAGATCATGTCCACCGCTTCCTGCGCCTGGGCCTGCAGGGCGGCGTCGGGCCTGATCATCAGCTGGTAAGCCACGGCCTCCAGCCATTTGTACCCGTCGCTGTCCTGAAACACGAAGCCGTAAAAAGCGTCGTCCAGGGGCTTTTTGTCCGCGTCGGGCAGGGTTTGAATCTTATCGGAATGATGCGCGGGCACGAACAGGCCGCCCGCTTTTTTCGCGGCCACGGCCCGGGCCGCCGCCCGCATGTTGTGGGCCCACCAGCTGGGCGCCGCGTCGGGGATCTGATCGTTCAGCGCTTTCCATTGGTATGGGATCACCGCCTGCCGGATCAGACCGATTTCCCGCGCCCAGAAAGGATCGGTCACGCGGATGCTGTTCAGGGAAAGGGGCTGGGATGCTTCAGAGGGCATATGTATCTCTCCTTCATCTGTTATCGGCTGGTTCTTCGTTATGGACAGTATCATCTGCGATATCAAGCGCTTTTTCCACCAGTGCCATGGTTTGCTCTATCGTTCTGCTTTCATCGCGAAAGACAACGGGAAACCCCGAATGCAGCAATTCGTCATAGGATTCCTGAGAACAAATCAGTTCAAGCCCTTTCCTGTAATTCTCCATTGCTTTTTCAGGGTCGGGTTCTTCCATGATCAGCCTGTACAGGAATTGTTTTTCAGGGTCTGGCCGGTCGAAAAACCTGTGAATGGCGATTTGCGAATCAGAAAGCATCACAACGACATGATGCTTCGGAGCGATTGAAAGCAGCGTTTCAATACTGATATTGGTGTCAACAAACACCTTTTTCCCCTGAGCGCAGATTTCCGGAAGCATTCTGAGCTCCAGGATCTCACATTCCTTTTTCGCGCCGTCGATCCAATCCTTGTATTCCTGCGGCGGCCGCCTGATAAAATCATGCCAATCCACAAGATCCCTGGTATAGGTCAGGCAGGGGAATTCATTCGCGTCAAGCTCGCCCGGATAATTGTCGTGATAGTTCTCTTCGCAGGCAATGCCTCCGTGCTTTTTCGCCAATTCCTTTACCATGGTGGATTTCCCGGCATAGGAAGTGCCGATGATGAAATAAGCGTTTTCAAAATACAAGCGGTCACTCATAAATACCCCCTGGGATGTGGGAACAAAGTCAAATCATACTTGCAGGCTGTCAGGCCATGGTCAGGCGGAACGCCACGGGCATGGCGCTCTGAATCTGCGGCGCGGAGATATGCAAGCCCTCCTCGTCCCGGTTCCAGGCGATTTCCCCGTCAATGCCCAGGGCCTCCACCTTGTCGATACCGCCGATGAACGCGGGCAGGGACAGGGAACGGACGGATACTTCTCCATTCTCCGGCCAGGCCATCACGATGGCGTACAGGCAGCCGCCCTTTACAGTGAAGCGGATGTCCTGGGCGGTGTATTGCTTTTCCTTGCTCTCGGCGAACTGGCCCTGCTCCACGTTGGTGGGGCCTTCGCCGAACACGCGCCAGGGCCGGGTGCCGTAGATAGCTTCGCCGTTCTGCTTCAGCCACGCGCCGATGGCTTTCAGCACCGCCGTATCCTCCGGACCGATGGTGCCGTCCGCCTTGGGGCCGACGTTCAGAAGCAATGTGCCGTTCTTGCTCACCACGTCCACGAGGGTGCAGATCAAATCTTCCGGCTTTTTAAAATCATTCTGTTCGGTGTAGCACCAGCTGTTCTTGGCGATGGCTGTGTCGGTCTGCCAGAAGAAAGGCTGGGTGGCGGCGAAGTGGCCGCGCTCCATGTCGGGCACGGCGGTGCCGAGCATGAAGGTGTCCTGCTTGTAGTTGATGGCGGGCTTGACGCCCCATTCCGCGGAGCGGCTGTAATAATACGCGGCGAACTTCTTGATGTAGGGCTTCATCACGTTCTGCAGAATCCACCAGTCGAAATAGAACACCACCGGACGGAACCTGTCCACCAGCTCGCAGCACCGCAGCAGCCAATCTTCCATGAATTCCTGACTTGGCGGGCATTCCGCGTCGCGGTTTTCCAGGTTCTTGTCCTCCGGCATGGAGGGCCAGTACATGTCGTCCCTGTCGATGGGATCGTGAATGTCGGAATCAAATTCCTTGCCGTGGCCCAGGAAGAACCAGTGCTCGATGCGGTGGCTGGACACGCCCATGGGAATGCCTTTTTTCTCCAGCGCCTGCTTCAGTTCTCCCGTGGTGTCGCGGCAGGGCCCCATTTCAGCGGCGTTCCAATGGCTGATCTCGCTCTTGTACATCTGGAACCCGTCGTGGTGCTCGGCCACGGGAATGACGTACCTCGCTCCGGCCTCCTCGAAAAGAGCCGCCCAGGCGGCTGGATCGAACTTCTCCGCCTTGAACATCGGAATAAAATCCTTGTAGCCGAACTGTTTATGCGGGCCGTAGGTTTCGATATGGTGCTTGTATTCGTCGGTTCCCTGGATATACATGTTCCGGGGATACCATTCGTTCCGGAACGCAGGCACGGAATACACGCCCCAGTGGATGAAAATGCCGAACTTCGCGTCCTGATACCATGCCGGCACCGTGAACTGGGACAGCGATTCCCAGTTGTCTTTGAATTTTCCGTTTGCGATCACCCGGTCGATTTCCTGAAGCCTTGCGGCGCGTTCTGCTTCGGTCATATAACTACCCTCCCTGGTTTCTTTGTCATGCTCTATATTCGACAAGGTTTTCCAAATCCCTATCCTTGGAAAAGTTTTTCTTTGCTTTACATGATGGAAAATTCATGTTATAATTTCCCTGTTTCCACAATCCAACGAAGCAGGGGGAAAGAATACAATGGAGAATCAGGAAAAACGGAAAGTCGTGTTTTCGGGCATTCAGCCCTCCGGGAATATTACTTTGGGCAACTATATCGGCGCCCTGCGGAATTTTACGCTCTTTGACGACGCGGACTGCCTGTACTGCATGGCCGATCTGCACACCCTGACCGTGCGGCAGAACCCCGCCGAGCTGAGAAAGCGCACCGCCAGCCTGGCCGCCATCTACGTGGCGTGCGGCCTCGACCCGGATAAAAACATTATCTACTGCCAGAGCCATGTGCCCGCTCACGCGGAACTGGCCTGGATCCTGAACTGCTATACTTATATGGGCGAGCTTTCCCGCATGACCCAGTTCAAGGACAAGTCCGCCAAGCACGCCGACAACATCAACGCGGGCCTGTTTGATTACCCCGTGCTGATGGCTTCCGATATTCTGCTGTACCAGACCAATCTGGTGCCCGTGGGCGTTGACCAGAAGCAGCACGTGGAAATCTGCCGCGACATCGCGCAGCGCTTCAACGGCATCTACGGCGACGTGTTCACCATCCCCGAGCCCTATATTCCCAAGGCTACAGCGAAGATCATGAGCCTCAGCGAACCCACCAAAAAGATGAGCAAGTCCGACCCGGAGGACACGTTCATCGCCGTGCTGGACAAGCCCGAGGATATCCGCCGCAAATTAAAGCGCGCCGTGACCGACAGCGACGGCGAGATCCGCTTTGACCCGGATAACAAGCCCGGCGTCAGCAATCTGCTCACCATCCTGAGCGTGCTGAAAAAGCAGAGCATGGAGGATACCATCGCTTCTCTGGCCGGCCAGGGTTACGGTGCTTTGAAGGAAGCGGTCACCGAAGCGGTCATCGAAGAACTGACTCCCATCCAGGAACGCTATAACGCCATCATCGCCGACAAGGACGGCCTGAACGCCATGCTGAAGCGCAATGCCGAACGGGCCGCGTATCTTGCCCAGAAGACCCTGCGGAAGGTCTACAAAAAGGTTGGCTTGTATCAGGTGTAAAAGGATTGACAAGCCGTTTCGTTCATGATACTCTATACGTGCAGCTAACGGGGCTTATTTCGTAATTGGGCACTCAGCCGAAGGACAGTCTCGTGATTCGCAAAGGGCAGACGAATTTTTCAGTCTGCCTTTTTAATTGAAATCAATTGACAAAGCTTTCCGCGCATGATAGTATTGATTTGCAGCTAACGGGGCTTATTTCTATAAAAAGAGTGTGGTTCTTTTCCAGTCCCGTGATTCGCATTTGGCAGATAAAAGGTTCAGCAGGCCGATTCTCTCGATGCCGCGTTGTCCCGGAAATCTGCTTTTTTGATAGGAGGGTGAGCGCATGGCGGAAAAAATGGACTACAGATCCATGGAATTATTCCAGAACTACCTGTTCACCAAGGGCTATCTGGTGAACTGGGAAGGCGAAAACCGCGAGGACTGCGTGCGCACGCTGTACGCGCTGGGAAGCGTATTCGGAATAAAGATCACGCGCAATGCCCATCTGGCCGTGTGGCGCATGGTGAACACCGCGCGCGATGTCATTGGCATAAACGTGCCCTGGCCTTTCTATACCGGCTTTCCCCAAAGCGTGCTGAAACTTACCGAAGACCAGCTGCTCGTCGACCAGCTGATTCACTACGCCGTCACCTACGGCCTGGGGGACTTTTCCCAGCCCGGCCATTCCGTGCTGGAAGAAAAGTTTGAACGCCTGGCTTTCAAAGAGAAAACGGAAATCAAGGAATTTGAGATCGTTGAACCGGAAGAAGCCCTGGAGTTGCTGAAAACCTACGTGAGCGCTATGCTCACCTCCACCCGCGCCCTGAACAGGGACATGGAAGCGCTGGCGGTGGAGATTGCGCGCAGGTTTCCTGAGGCGATCACCGTCTGCAGCTGCAAGGACACCGCCATCAGGCTCCTGTACGAAACGAGGAATATCCGTTACGCCCGCTTCATTCAGCTGCCGGACGTGATCAAACTGGCCGATGAAATCAACTGCCTGACCGATCTTGACCCCCCCGCCGTCAGGAGGGCGAAACAAAAGCTCAAGGAAGAAGCTGTGGAATACCGCAGGCAGTATGCAATATACCGCAAATACATCGACGACCTGAAAGAATACGAACGATTGAAAGTTCAGTACGAACGCGACCAGCCCAACGCCGGCCTGTCGGCTTCGCGGGATGGGAATCCGCTCGACGGACTGAAACCGCCCGTCCCGCCTGAACCGGTGGCGGAGCCCATTCCGCCCGATGGGCTGTTCACGCCTTCCCGTAAACAGGCCAACAGGGAAAAGGACGCGCGCCAGATGAACCTGCGGAACAGGGACAGAAAGCTGATCGCAGCCGTCATTGATTCCTTCTTTGAAAAGGAGCGGCCCAATACACGCGACTGCTATGAAAAAAGGCAGCTGTGGGCCGGGCTTTTGCACCACATTCATTACCAGCCGAAGAATGAAGCCGCAGCGGAATTCGTGCGGGCCATGCGCGGAGAAGGCGAAAACAAATCCGTTAATTCCGCCTTTGAGGCGGCCATGGCCGCGGGCGACGTGAAGAAGGCCGTGCATGTGCTGGCGACCGGAAAAGGCAGCGGCACGGTGGGGCGCAGCCTGAATTACCTGCTTTCCCGCGCAAAGGATGAATCCGACGTGGACGCGGTGGTCAGTCATTTGGACAATCTGAACCTGATCCTGCTGATCCAGATGATCCGGCAATACAAGCATTATCACGCCGACAGGCGCACCTTCAAATTCGTCCGGCATCATCTGATGACCACCCACAAGGAAACCGACGAGGAAATGGACGCCCGGCGCTCCATCATCCCGGAATCTGTGCGGAGCATGCTGGAAACATACCTGATTGCGCTGCTCAAAAAGAAGCTGGCGGAAAAAGCCATCGGCAGGGTCTATGTGGAAGACGGCATGGAAAAGATTTCCGTGCCCCTGCAGGAAGCCACGGGCGCGTCCGGCCTCGGCGTGCTGCCCAGAGGCTCCAGGCTCAGGATCGGGGAAGGAAACAAACTGCGCTGTTTCACATACTGGGAGAAAGTGGACGATATCGACCTGGCCTGCTTCGGCCTGGGAGAAACGGGATTGGATCAGCGGGAGTTTTCCTGGCGCTCGATGTGGGAAGAGCAAGATGACTGCATTATCTTCTCTGGCGACGAAACCTCCGGTTACTATGGCGGCTCGGAATACTTTGACATCGTGATCCCCGAATTCCGGGAAAAGTATCCCGACGTGCGCTACCTGGTGTTCACGGACAACGTGTATACCGGGATAGATTTTAACAGAGTGGAGTGTACCGCGGGCTATATGATCCGCGAGGAGGAGGACAGCGGCGAAATCTTTGAGCCAAAAACCGTGAAATCTTCGTTCAGAATCACCGGGGAAAGCACCTTTGCGGTGCTGTTCGCGCTGGATCTGAAAGAGCGGGAAATCATCTGGCTGAACATAATCATGGACAGCGAGGACGCCATCGCCGGGGAAAACGAAATGGCCATGGTGCGCGACTATCTGGACGCCACGGACACCATCAGCGTGGGCACGATGTTCCGGGGCATGGCGACGGAGATCGTGGAGAAGCCCGAAGACGCCGATGTGATCGTGGCCGACCATTTCGACGGCGAACTCCGTCAGGGACAGAAGCTGATCCGCAGCTGCGATTATGAACTGATATTTGAATACCTGAACGTTCCCAAGAAGAAAGCCTGACAATGACAAAGGAATGATGCATGATGACGATCCTGGATGACGGAATTGAGCTGAGCGCAGTTCTGGAAAAACCGGACAGGGAGCACTGCCCCCTGGTGATTTTCATTCACGGCTTCACGAGTTCAAAAGACAGGCCCCACAACATCGCTTCCTGCGAAGCGATGCGTGAGGCCGGCTTTGCGACCCTGCGCATGGATATGTACGGCCACGGCGAAAGCGGCGGCGAGTTTCGGAAGCATACACTGTATAAGTGGATTTCCAATATCCTGGCTGTGATGGACTATGCCAGGGGTCTGGACTTCGTGACGGATATTTACCTCTCCGGCCATTCCCAGGGCGGCCTTGCCGCGGCGCTGGCTGCCGGGATGGCGCCTGACCGCGTGAAAGGGCTGATCCTGCGCGCGCCCGCGTTCATGATTCCGCGCTGCGCGAGGGAAGGGAATATGCTGGGGCGCGTCTTCGACCCGTTCCGTATACCGGACGAGATACCGGTCATCAAAGGTTTGGTGTTGGACGGAAACTATGTCCGCGTCGCGCAGACGATCCATGTGGAGGAGGCAATGGAACGGTATCCGGGCCCGGTGCTGATCCTGCACGGCGACGCGGACGACACCGTATCGCCTGAGGATTCCGTGGACGCCGCGAAACGGTATCGGAACTGCCAATTGGAAATCATCCCGGGCGAGACGCATCACTTCGACCGCTCTCCCGAAAAAATGAAAGAGCTCATCCGGGAATGGCTGGCCGGTAAAAACACGGCAGCTTGTCAATAGCGCCTGAGTCCTTTGGGATAATGGTTTTTCAGCTGTCCGTCGCTGGCCTTGGCCCAGCCAAGGGCGAGCCCGTCCAGGGTGGGGGTACAGAAGCCACGCACGCTTTCAGGCGCGGGCAGCGTCTGGCCGGCCTGGTACAGCCGCGCTTCCCCCTCATGGAGCGCCACGCTGTATCGGGAAGCACGGAATAGCGCCAGCGCGTGATCGGGCGCAAACAGTCTGCCCTTCATTTCGCCCAGCTGCAAGCCGACGCGCAGCGTTTTTACCCCGTTCAGCGGCGGTAAGCCGTCTGGAGCCTGCACGATCTTTCCGGTAAACAAAGCGTTGGGAGAAAAGGAAACCGAATAATGATCCTCAAGGAAAGCGACGGCTTCGGCGGCTTCGGCTTTTCGGAGCATGAGAAGGGAAGGAATATCCTGTCCCTTCTTTTTCTTTGCGGCAGTCGGCTTTTCTTCGCCGTCCTTTTTCATGAGCGCCACGAAATGGCCCTCCCCGCGTATCTGGTGGGGCCAAAGATGAAGCGTGCCGTCGTTTTCAGGCAGGCCGGGCAACGAAAAAGAAACCAGAGAAAATTCAGCATGCTCCTTTAAAAAGCGCTCGATGACGCCCTCGTTCTCCACAGCATTGAAGGTGCACGTGCTGTACGCCAGCGTTCCGCCGGGCCGCAGCATCGCCGCTGCGTGGCGCAGGATATGGCTCTGCCGCTGGGCGCAGCCGGCCGGTGACGCGGGCGTCCATTCCTGCCGGGTTTCGGGGTGGCGGCGGAACATCCCCTCCCCGGAGCAGGGCGCGTCCACGAGGATCCTGTCAAAAAATCCCGTCCATCTTCCGCTAAGTTCCTCCGGCAGTTGGCTGACGACCGCCGCGTTGGGCACGCCCATGCGCTCGATGTTGCGGGATAAAACCTGCGCCCGGCCGGGTACAGGCTCATTGCATACCAGCAGCCCTTCGCCCCGCATATACGCGGCCAGCTGCGTGCTCTTTCCGCCCGGCGCGGCGCACAGGTCGAGCACTTTTTCGCCCGGCTCGGGCCGCAGCGCCGCCGCAGCGGTCATGGCGCTGGGCTCTTGCAAATAGTACGCGCCGGCTTCGTGCACAGGACGCGCGCCAGCTGTGGAATCAAGCGGCAGGTAATAGCCGTTTTCCGCCCACGGCACTGGTTCCTCAGCGTCCGCTGGCGGCTTTACGCCCGGCCTGATCCGCAGTCCGCGGGTGGGAGGATCATCATAACTGCGCAAAAAATCGGGCAGCGTCGGCCCCAAAAGAGGCTTCAGCTGCTCGATCCATCCCGAAGGAAAACCGTAGTCTGGCTGCGCGTTCATCGCCTGTAACTCCCCTCCGGCGCCTGGCCGGAAACCGAAGGCTGCCAGCCGGTGTCAGCGCCGGTATGGCTCTGCAAAGGGTATACCGGCTCATGGAAGGCCTGCTGACGGTCCACCGCAGGGGGCAAGCCGTCCAGAAGAGAGTCCTCCTCCACTTCCGGGATCATCAATTTGTTTGTCCACGCCGGTTTCTTTTTATCATATTTTTCGCTGCGCCGCCTGCGCGGAGCTGCCGAAGCTTCCTTTTTCATATACGCTCCGCTCAGCCAGGATTCGGTGACCAGCGGCGGCGGCTCGTATTCGTTCTCCTGCTTCGCGCGGCCCTGCCGCTCCTGCGCGGCGCTGCTCTGAACCGCTTCGCGGGCCAGCGCTTCCGTGAATGAATGGGTAAAGAAACCTCCCTCGGGGGAAGCGGCCCACTCCGGCGCTTTCCACTCCGGTTCCGCAGGTTCCGCCGGTTCTTCTTCCTGCGGCACATCCAGCTTCACCCCGCCCTGGTAACCCTTTTCAAACCGTCTGTGAGGCGAGGCGGCGCGTTTGAACCAGCGCATTAGCCTGCGCGCTTTGGTCCGCCACACCAGATAGGGCTTCCAGCGGAACAGCCAGACCAGGATATCCGCCGCCGTGCCGCAAAGAACCAGGACGATGACCAGCCAGATCCAATGCGCGCCCAGCCAGGAGAGGAAACCGCTGAAATGGCCGGAGGTGGAGGTATTCCAGACGTGCTGGATGATGGTGCGCGCCCAGCCAAAAAGCAGCGAGAACAACGAATTTGCAAAACTATTCATGGCTGTTTACGGATTGCTGTCGGTTGACAGCTTCACGAATTCCTCCGGCAGGATGGTGACGATCACCTGTACGGTGTTGTTGCTGATATAATCCATATTGCCGGGAGTATTCAGGTACAGCAGCTGACTTACGGTGCGGCTCTGGCCGCTGATGTCAACCGGTTCATACGGGAACAGCGCCGCGCCCTCTTTCAGGTACGGGGCAATGGCCACTTCGCTGCCGGCGAGGGTGATGCTGGTGGGGATTACGCGGATATTGCTGATAGCATAACCGGAGGCGGGCTCTCCCTTGAGCAGGGAGGTTTCGTCCACCTTCACACGAGTCATGGCATACACGTTCTGGGAGACCGTGATGCGCTGAATGGCTGAGGCCTGGCCCCGGGGCGTGACGGTGAAATTGGAGCTGTCAAGCCTGTTTCCTTCCGCGTCCTCGAAGAAGAAAGGCAGGCTGACGGTGTTTGGCGTGTTCGCAAGGCTCAGGCCGCTCTGGTCATATTCCAGCACGCAACGGGCAGCCTGCTCCACGATGGACTTCGGCCCGCTGATATCCACGGAATCCACGCTGCGGGTCACGGCGGTGGCGTAAATGCCCTCCGGGATCTCGCCGGAGCGGCGCACTTCCACCGGCACGCCGGACAGGGTGCCGTATTCTTCCACAATAAGCGTCACGTCGGGATCGATGACCTCCAACACCGTTCCGTACTGGGAGGCGTTGGAGGCGGTGGCGGTAATTTTCAGCGTCTGCTCGCCGGCAGCCTGAATCTGGGAAACATCCAGGCGGGCGATATAGTTCGCGGCAGCGGCGGACGTGTAATTCCGCTGAGGCACGCTGGCCCGCAGGTCAACGGTGTCCAGATCCTCCAGGCCCTCTACCACGATCAGGCCGTTGGAACGCAGCACAGCGGCGTTGGTGACAGATACGCGCACGCCTTCGATGGTCTTCGTGCGGGGCAGGGAAGTATCCTGCGTGATCAGCACGCCCCAGAGGCACACGGCCAAAGCCAGACTGGCCACCTTCCAGCCCCAGTTGTGCGTCACGGTGTTCAGCAGCTTTCGGCCAAGGCTGGGCTGCTTTGGTTTTTCCTGTCCCGCGGAGGAAGAAACAGCGTCATTCTTCATCATTTGCCGTTCCTCCTTTCCGTTCCCGACGGAAGTGGTGGGTAAAACGCCACAGCCGGGTATGTTCTTCGTGGTACATCTCGCGCAGAACCTTGCGCAGGCCCTCTGCGTCCAGATGTCGGGTCAGCTTGCCTCCGCGCGCCATGGAGATGATGCCCGTTTCCTCGCTCACGATCAGCACGATGGCGTCGGTGGTTTCGCTCACGCCCAGACCCGCGCGGTGGCGCGTGCCAAGGTCGCGACTGATGGCGCGGTTATCGCTTGCCAGCGTCAGCACGCAGGCGGCGGACACGATGCGCTGGCCGCGGATGATCACGGCGCCGTCATGCAGGGGAGTGTTCGGTTCAAAAATGTTTTCCAGTAATGGCGCGGAGATGAGGGAGTCGATTTCGGTGCCGCTGCTTTCGGTGATGTCCTTTAAGCCCGTGCGCTGCTCAAACACGATCAGCGCGCCGACCCGCCGCCGGGACAGGCGCAGCAGGCATTGCGTGATTTCGTCCACGATGCGTTCGCTTTCGTCCCGCTGGGCGGAGCGGTCCAGCTTGGCCGAGCGCCCGATCTGCTCCAGCGCTTTTCTCAGTTCGGGCTGGAACAGAATCATCAGCGCGATCACGCCGTTGTTCAGGATGCTCCTGAGCACCCAATTCAGCGTGGTCAGTCCTATGATTTCGCTCAGATAGCTGGCCACGATGATCACCGCGAGCCCCTTTAAAACCTGGATGGCCCGGGTCTGCCGCGTGATGGTCACCAGCTGATAAATCAAAAACGCGATAATCGCTATATCCAGATAATCGATCCACGTGGGACGATGGATAATATTCCAGAAAAAAATCTGCGCCTGCTCCCAGAAGCCTGTCAAGCCGAACCGCCCTCACTTTCGCATGGGTTTACAGATACATTATACTACAAAACCCGCTGTGCGCCTATCCCCTTTTTTCGTTTTTTTCACTTTTCTTACGGGATTTTTAAACAACAGGAAAGATTTACATTTTTGTTACAATTTGACCTTGACATCCCGGGGGAAAAATGACAAGATAAACCTGCTGCAATATACAGGGCAGCATTTCCAAACGCCAAGGAGTTTCTTGCGATGATCCGAAAAACGTTTTTTGTTCTAATAATTCTTTTCCTGCTTCTTCCACTTTTGGGAGTTGCGGAGGAAATGAGCTTTACCGTCGCGCCAAGCGTCATCCATCCCGGCAGGATGGAGCGCATCAGTTTTTCTTCCGTGCAGAGCGGAACAGCCGTTTTTTCCCTGCTTGACGACGACGGACAGACCTGCCTTGTGATTCGCGATTCCCTCACCGTTTCCGCGGGCGAAAACCACCTGACATGGGATGGGACGGACAGCGGCGGGAATCCGGTCGAACCGGGCGATTATTCTCTTTGCATCAGCATCGGCGATACTCAGCTCACCCGGCCGGTGAAGATCGGTCAGCTGAGCCCGCGCATTCTCAATATCTCCGCGCCGGACAGCGCGGAATGCGGCGGGGAATGGAAGCTGACCGTCGAAGTCAACGAAGCGGGAACGCTGTCGATTCGTGTCAAAGGCACGAACGGGATCTGGTGGGACGCCATGGAAGCGCAGGTGTCCGAAGGGGAAACACCTTTGACCTGGACCACTGAAATCAACGGCGAGATGCTTGACGCCGGAACGTATACCGCGCAGTTCACGCTGAAAAACAGCGAGGGCCTGTCCAGTACGCCCAGGCAGATACAGCTCACGCTGATCCAGACCGCCGCGTCCGCGCGGAGAAAAGCCGAATCTCGCATCATTATTCCCAGCGCAGCGAGCGCCGAAGCGGACGGGAGCAGCTATTGGACGTATCCCATCGGCAAGCTGGACGAAGCCGCGCTCTGGGAAATCATGATGCAGCCTATGACGGTGATCGACGGCAACCAGACGCTGGTCTACCGCCTGCGGAAAACGCCGGACGATTCCCAGAAAAAAGACAACGTGGTGGGCGAAATCACTTACGCTTCCCAGGGCGTGCACGTGCTGGAAACGCTGGACAACGGCTGGAGCCTGGTGGAAGCCTACAATTCCTCCTACGGCCCCGACTGCGCCAGCCGCAGGGGCTATGGGGTAACGGACGACCTGATTCAGGGCTACGTGAAAACCTCGCTGCTCAAAACAATTACCCCAAAGACAGACTACGCGCTGCTGATCGACAAGCTGAACCAGACCATGTACATCTTCTCCGAGGGCAAGTGCATCGGCACGCTGCTGGTCTCCACCGGGCTCAACAACGCCACCCAGTCCTGGAACGAAACGCCCTCCGGAGAATACGTGATGATCAGCAAGATGGGCGGCTTTCCCGCCGGAAACCTCTGGTGCGCCTATGGCATGCGCATCAACGGCGGCTGCGCCATCCATGAGGTGCCCTATATCGGCAACAACGATACCGAACCTTCCCGCCGCGATTATTCCTCTACCATCAAGCTCCTGGGCAGAAAGGCCAGCCACGGCTGCATCCGCGTGCAGAAAGCCGCGAACGAGGGCGGGCAGAACATCAAATGGCTGTGGGATCACATCACGAAAAATACCAAGGTGCTCATCTGGGACGACACGGGCCGCATCCGTCCCTATCCCGTGGCGGACGATTATGAAATCTACTACAATCCGAACGGTGGCAAGTATTACCACGAAAACCAGTACTGCCCCGGCGTGAAAGACCGCTACCTTCCCCTCACGCCTTTCACCTACGGCGAACTGGAGGACGGCGATTTTGCCAAGCTGACGCCCTGCCCCAAATGCACGACCCTGCTTCGCAAGCCTCAGATAGACGAAATGAACCGCCTGGAGAATCCTGATCTGTATTAAAAGAAAATTATGTCCGTATCGGTTTCTGCATTCCCATATTGTACATGTCAATGCAGGAAAGCCGCGGGAAAAAGCGAAAAATCATGATTATTTCAACTGAACAACGCGTGAACAATTTATTAAATTTATACAAATATCTGTTTCCATACTTGCAATGTTTTTCAGATAATGTTATGATACACGTGACGTGAAAACACGATCAATCATGGAGGTGCAATGTAATGGCTTACAAGATTTCTGACGAATGCATCGCTTGCGGCGCCTGCGCTGCCGAATGCCCCCAGGAAGCGATTTCCGAAGGCGACGGCAAGTACGTCATCGATCCCGACAAGTGCATCGAATGCGGCGTCTGCGCTGAAACCTGCCCCGTTGGCGCTCCTGCTCAGGAATAATCCTTAAGGATACACCGCCGGTATTGACCGGCGGTTTTTCTTTATGTGGCATCGAAGGGATGGAAATACGGATGAAACGGCTCATTGCGCTCGCAATGCTTTTCATGGCGCTGACTGGCATACTCTTTTCCGGCGAAGCGGAAACCCTGACGCGGAATCAGTTATCCTCATTTTACAGCGGATCGTTTTTTATCGGTGATTCAATCACCGAGCAGCTCAAGGGATACATCCGCGGTCAGCAGCAGGAGCAGCCCGACTTTTTCCCCGACGTGGTGTTCCTGACGGCGCAAAGCTATTGCCTGTATACGGCCAGTCGCAAGAACCTGCTGCCCGAAAAAGCGAACCTGAAATCCCGCGGAAAGGAAATGCCGCTGTGGCAGATTCTGAAAGAGCGCCAGCCCGCAAAGGTTTTGATTCTGCTGGGCGTAAACGACTATATCGGCAAGACCATCGAAAAGGGAATGGATTATGACAATCGCATTCTCGATCTGGCCCGGAAGCACGCGCCGGATACCGAGGTCATATTCCTGTCGCTCACGCCGGTCACAAAAGCCTTCTGCAAGCATCACGACTACCAGAAAATGTGGGACGATTACAACGCGGCGCTGCAAGGGCTTTGCCTGCTGCGGAACGCGCCGTATATCGACATCGCAAGCCGCATGAAGGATGAAGAAGGATACCTGAAAGCAAGCTATTCCAGCGACGGACAGTACCACCTGAAAGCGGAAGCGCTGGAACTGTGGGTGGACGCGCTGCTGGAATACGCGCAGAGCCAGTACGATCAGGGATTGTGGAAGCCGGAGGGAACGATATGAAAAAAAGCCTGACGATCTTGTTCCTCGCGTCCGCATTGATCCTGCTGGCAGGATGCCAGACGGCTCCCGAAGCGCAGACCGGTCTGTCTTTAAAGGATGTGGCACGGCAGGCATTGAAAGACCCCGACGCTTTCATCCCCTATACGGCGGAAGACCTGTACGACCTGACCGGCATCTCCCCCGACAATTATACCGAAGCCGTTTTTCTCAGGGATCAGGATACCCTGAGCGGCCGGGAAGCGATTATGATCCGGGCGAAAAACGCTGACGCGGCCCGTGCCGCAAAAGAAGCGCTGGAACGTTATCTGTCCCAGCGCAAAGAAGAAACCAGGGATTATCTGCCAAACGCTTATCACTTGCTCAGCGACGCGAAGGTAGAGAGTTCGGGGCTGACCGTTTCGCTCATTATCCAGTAGTCCGTGCTTTCAGTTCCGCCCGCTTTCCATCCGCTTCAGGCGGGAAATGGCGTGGCTGATCGTCAGCAACGCTTCGTCTCCCCGAATCAGTTCGATGGAGCCGAACGGCGCGTCCAGCAGCCGTTCCCAAAGGAAACGCTCCGCCTCGATGAACTGAATCGCGGCGCTGGTGCCGCCGCCATTTCGGATGGAATCCGCTTCATGCATCAGCCTGCTGTAAACCGCCGTATAGGAATCCCACAAAATTTCGGGAAGCATGGGAAGCGTATAATGCACCGTTTCCTTCTCTTTCAATATTTCCAGCAGACGCTGCATTTCGGGAAAGAATTCCTGCTTCTGCGCTTCCAGCATGGCGTCCAGCACCAGCTTCCCGTCCGTCATGCCGGTCAATGGGATGAGCAGAGCCAGGGTTTTATCTTCTCCCTCACGAAAGGGCATGGCACAGTATATCAGGGAGTTCAGCTGCTGCAGCGGCTTGTCGTAATGCTGGATCTGGTATTTCACAAAACCCGCCGACGCCTTCTGGCGGCACAGTTCCGCGAGCACCTGCAGCTTGGAATCGAAATGATGGTAAAAGCTGCCCTTGCTGCAATCCAGCGCCTGGAGAAAATCCTGAATCGTCGTTTTCATATATCCCTTTTCAAAGAACAGCTTTTCCGCCGTGTCGATGATCGCCTGCTTTTTTAAATCGCCTTTCAGCACGATTCCTCTCCCCCTTGCCTCAATTGTATTCAATCACCTGCTGCGCCATCGGATAACGGGAAACGCACAGCAGCTGCCGCCCGATTTCTCTTCCGTTCTGCAGAAAAACCTGATAAGTCTCCACGTCGTAGCCGGTTCGCGCTTTGATTTTTTCCTGCATGGTGCCGGGCGGCAGGTCCGGATTGTTTTCATACAGCGCGGTTTTCGGCGGTTCAGTAGTAGACACCACGCGGGTCGTCAGCTCGACGCTCACCCCCGCGTCCAGGGCCGCGCCGTAAATTTCCGCCACGCACTCATTCGCATCGCAGTAAGCCACCAGGAAAACCGGGGTGGTTTTATCATTTCGGAATTTAAAATCGAGGTCAGGCCAGTTGACCGTGGCGTCCCTGCCCGCGTCCACATAGGTGCTGGGCCAGGCGTGCGGCGACCTTTCGATCAACGCGAGGTTCGCCATCGCCACGGCGTTGAACAGCGTGCTCGACATCTGGCAAACGCCGCCGCCCACCTCGTCGACCGTCGTGCCCCCGGCTATGGCCGAAGCATACTGATAGCCTTTTTCCTGCGTCCGCTGGCCGGTCGCCTCATTGAACGAAAAGATTTCTCCCGGCATGACCGCCTTTCCGTTGATCGCCTTCGCGGCCAGGCGGATGTTTGTGTTCCGATTCTGGTCGGAGGTCAGCTTGGTTCTGAAGATGGAAACGCAGGTGAAGGTGTTCATCAGCTCCATCTTCGTCACCTTGGGCGCGATCGGCTCCACGGAAGCGTTGATGGTCGCCGTGTATTCATGCCTGTCCAGCGCGCTGATAATCTGGCTGTACAGCCCTTCCGCGTCCAGCTTTGCCCCGGCGCGCTCGTCGGTAAAAGTGAAAACGCGCTTTGAAAAATCGAACGTCTCCACCTGGGCGTCCTGGGCGGAGCGGTTCACCCGCTGCTCCAACATGCGAACGAACGCCCGCACATTCTCCGGGTCGTAGGTGACCGTGGTAAAAAGACTGACCTTTGTTGTTTGGGTGTGATAGAGGTGCGCGTACCGGTAGTCAAATGGCGTGGTGCGCGAAGCGATGGTATCCCGCGAGCCCTGGCGGCCGATGGCGTAGGCGGTGTCCAGCTTAGCGGAAACATCCCGTTTGATCGGCACTTCAGCAGGCGTGATTGTCCAGGCCTGCCCGTCCACGTGCAGCCTGATCCAGAGCGAGCGGTCTGTTTGCTCCGACTGGCTCTTCAGCGCGGCCTCCGCTTCCTCCCGCGTCATTCCGCCAATCGGCACCTGATCCACATAAATGCCCTGCGCGAACGTGTTCCGGGCCAGGATCGCGGCTTTTTGACGGAACAGCGGGTATGCCTGGTAGAGCGACACGAGATAAAACCCCATCAGGCACAGCGCCGCGAAAGCGAGCAGCGCAATCAGCGCCCACAGCGCGGTATGCCGCGACCGCCTCGGAGCGCCGCCCTGCGCCCATTCGGGAACCGGCTGCGGACGCGCGGCAGGCTGGGACGGCCTCTGATACACCTGATCCGGGTATGGCGCGCGGTTTTCCGTGACACGGCGGAAAACAGGCTGCTCTCCCTCCGAGGGAAACCGGGGCCGGATCGGCCGCTGTCCGTCACGATCTTTCTCTGACATCCCTTTTTCCTTTCTGCTTCATAAACAAACCTGATTCTGTTTTATTCTAATCTGTGCCGGCGGTTTTGTCAATGCGGGAATGAACGGGGATTGGGATAAGGGTTTGTTACCATTCAGCTATAAATCATACAACAAAAGGAACGCTGGGCGCTCCGCACGCCCAGACCTGCGCCAAAGGACTTCGTCCTCTGGACTCCAATAGGCGAAAATACTTCTTTCCAAATGTTAAGCACGATCCGCTAAATGAGTCCAGGGGGCGAAGTCCCCTGGTGCGGGATTTAGGGGCCGCACAGGCCCCTGCTTCGTTACCCTTCACAACAAGGCTATTATCAGTATAAAATGCTGATTTATCAGCACATATGATAACGAAAAAGGAAAAGAAAAAAACTCCCTCCTTTTGAAAAAAGAAGGGAGAAAAAACCGTGTCGGTCAGATTTTGCGTTCCTTGCCCATGAAGCAGCAGGCCAGGGTGCCGGGCCCACAGTGCGCACCGATGACGGGGCCGATGATCTGGATGCGGATATCTTTGACCGTCGGGATACGCTGGCGCAGCATAGCGGCCAGCTTGTCCGCATCCTCTTCCACGTCGCCCTGTAGGATGAGCAGCGTCTGGTCTTCCGGATGCTCGATGTTTTCCGCGGTATAATCCACGATGGCGCGCAGCGCTTTTTTCCTGCCCTGCACCTTTTCCACGGGATCCAGCTTGCCGCCCTTCCCCATGCAGATGATGGGCTTGATATCGAGCACAGAGCCAAAGAGCGCGCTGGTGGAGGAAATGCGCCCGCCGCGCGCGAGGTATTTGAGATCGCCCACCGTGAGCCAGGCGTGGGCGCGCATCCGGTTTTCCAGCAGCCAGTTCTCCACTTCGTCCATGGATTTGCCCTGCTCATACAGCGCGTGCGCGCCAAGCAGCAGCAGCGTCATGGGACCGGAAATGCTGAGCGTGTCCACCACGGTGAATTTACGGTCGCGGTACTTTTTCAGCAGCTGCTCCCGCGCTTCGTAAATATTATTGATCGTGGAGCTCATCTGGGAAGAAAAGGCAATGAAAAGAAGATCCTTTTCTTTCAGGATCGGCTCAAAATAATCCAGATATGTTTCCGTCGGCAGCAGGGAAGTGTTGGGACTGGAGCCCTCCCGCATCCGGCGGAAGAAATCCTTTTCTATGCCCGAACGGCCGTTGTCGTCCTGATATTCCTTGCCATCCAGGGTATAGGGCATGCGAACGACGGGAATGTGTTTTTCATCAGCAATGGAGTATAGCAGGTCGCTGTCACTGTCCGTCATAAAAACGTAGCTCTGTTCCATCCCGGCCCTCTCCTCTTTCTAAATCAATCCGGCTTTATTGTACCTTGTTTTTGCAAAAAAATCAACTGTATATTTCAAATTGTCAGACAATTTGTTAAGAAATATTCCGAAAGTTTCGATCGTACGCCTCAAAGCGCCGCGTTCAGCAGCGCTTTCATCCTTGCGATCGGCTCCTCGCCGCCGGAAGAAAGCAGTTCCACGCCGCCCTCCGCGTCATCCGGGGCCAGCAGCCCCTGTTCTTCGAGGCGTCTGCGAAGCTGACGCACGGTGCCTTCGTTGCCGTCCAGCAGCGGGATGCCGGGGAAAAAGGCGGCGATCGGTTTTTTCAGAAAGGAATAATGGGTGCATCCCAGCACGATGGCTTCCACTTTTTGATTCTGATAGGGCGAAAAGAGATTTTTGAAATACGCCGTCAGTTCGCCGCCGCTCAGCTGCCCACGCTCCACAAACTCCATCAGGCCGGGGCAGGGCAGCGAAATCACACCCTCGCCATAGAGTGAATACAGGTGCGCGTACTTTTCCCCCGCGATGGTACCAGGCGTCGCCAGCGACAGTACCACGCCGTCGCGGCGCAGGAGAGACGCCGGCTTCAGCGCCGGCTCCATGGCGATGATCGGCAGGTCTTGGTACTCTGACCGAAGGTCTGCCGCCGCAGCGCTGGTGGCGGTATTGCAGGCAATAACGATGGCTTTCGCGCCGCGGTCCAGCAGTTCTTTTACGACCCGCCGCGACAGCTTAAGCACTTCTTCCTTTGTTTTGGTGCCGTAAGGCGCGTTCTTCGTATCGCCATAAAAGACAAAGCGTTCGCGCGGAAGCAGCTTCACCGCTTCCCGCAGCACGCTGATGCCGCCCACGCCGCTGTCAAACATTCCGATGGGCGCTGTGGAATCATAGCTTTTGTTTCCGTTCATATCGCCATCTGCTCCTGTTCGTTCAGCCAGCAGCGCAGGTCTTCCAGTTCCTGACGCTGATACAGATAGAGATCGAAGATAGATCCGTCGCAAAGCGTCAGGCGGAATCTCATGCGCCCGGAATCCGCGCGCTGATCGTCCGGCAGAATCTCCGCCGCGCGAATGTCCTTCCTTGGGATCGGCCGCGCGCAGATTCGCCGGGGCTCATATTTCCAGCCGCCGGAGAAAAAAACGATCAGCCATCCGTCCAGCAGCGCAAACGACGGAAAGAGGTCAAAGCGTTTTTTTGCGCCTTCGTCGATCTGCCGCATGATGTCCCCGGGATCACCCAGCGCCCGCAGCGATTCGCCAAACGGCGTTTTCCTGATCAGGTTCTTTTCGTCGGTCAGAATCAGGTGCAGGCCAAGCAGCGCCAATACCACCACGATATCCAGCCCGATCAGCAGCAGCCTGAGCCTGTAATCCGCCTCCCGCACGCGCATGATCAGGCCGAGGCACGCGAACGCCACCAGAAACAGCATGGCCGATCCCGCGTACAGGCGTGTCACGCCGCGGTATTCCTTCCGCATTTCCCGAACACAGAATCCCGTCATAGGCCGGCACTTCCTTTTTGATACCAGCCGTGCTCATATTCGTGGCCCGGCTGGACGCGCCACGGCTTCGCCCGTGCGCTTATCAAGTATACCACAAAAAGAAGTCTCGCGCAAATCTGAGGAACTGTAAAGTGATCTGTTTGGTCGATGTGCATTAAAGAGCATTTTAAAACAGAAACAAGAGGTTACGCTGGGGTTTCACCCCAGACCCCACCAGGGAGATAATCCCCCTGGACCCGCAATAGCGGAAGTTACTGAATGTGTTGAACAGACTATATTCCCGCTGATAAATGAGAGCAAGTGACAAACTATCGACGTTAGGCTTCTAGCCCGGCGGCTGAAAGCCGCCATACCAGAAGCTTCGCGTCCGGTGAAAGCCAGGGATAAATCACCAGGGGAAAGCTCGCTTTCCCCTGGGATTTTCCCGGGCTTTCTTGGGCCAGAAGCCTCTAACTTCCGAAACCCCGTATCGACTGGCGAAAGTTGTTTTCTCTGCCCATCCAAGATAATTCGCCTATTGGAGTCCAGAGGGTGAAACCCTCTGGTTCAGGGGTTTAGGGGGCCGAAGAGGCCCCCTGCTCCGTCCTCGTTCCTGACTTCAAGTGTCTTTAAAATGAATAACTGAACAATGCCTAATTCAGCGTATCCAGATAGCGGCAGATCGCCCGTGCCAGGGGTTCCGCCGCGGCCAGCGCTTCGGGCAGGGTATTTTTGTTGTTGCCAACCTCGATCAGCATGCTGGGCGTGGCCGCCTGCTGGTTATATCGCCCCGATTTCAGCGACACGCCGCGGCAGAGCCCTTCCGCGCGTTCGTTCAGGGCATCGGATATGATCTGCGCCACGCGCCGGTTCGTTTCCCAATCCGGCTTTTCATCCAGGCTGCTGCCGGTTCCCTGGCCGATGAGGATCAGCAGCCGCGCGGTTTCGGCGCCGTCCACCGTTACCGTATTGGACCCGTTTCCCTTGGAATAGGAATCCCGGTGCAGATCGATATACAGGTCATACCCCGCTTCCGCCGCCTCACACAGTCCTTCCAGCGAACGCGCGTAAGCGGAGGAGAGACGGGGCATTTCATAATCGTTTACGTCGTGGGTAACATAGATTCCGGCGCTCTGCAGAAGCGCTCTCAATTCCTCCCCCACCCGCACGACGCTGTAATTGTGGTCCGCCGTGCGCCACTTTTCCGTTTGCACGTAACGGTTGTCCGGGTCGATCTCGTAGGCTTCGCAGGTATGGGTATGATACAAAAACACGCGCTTCTGACGGTGCTTTGAAACGGAGACCGACACCACCTCCATCCGGAAGTCCGGAAGCGTCTCCTCCACCGAAGCCGCAAAAGCGGTCTCCCCCTCCAGCGTTTCCGTATGCGCGATAAAGCTCGTCAGAATCAGCGCCGCACCGAGCAGCGCAAGAAAACGGATCATGATTCTGTTCATGCCTGTCACCTCAGAACAGGATATGTCCGTTCACGGTCCGTCATGCGAAAGCAGCTCGATTTCTTCTTCGGAAAGGCCCGGCTGGAACGCCAGGTTCAGCCCGTCCGCCACGATGCGGCCAACCTTCCCGACCAGCTCATCCACCTCCCGGGGCGTGACCACCAGCTCCCCCATTCCCTCCCTTGACAGCTTATCGATCAGCGTATCCATCGCCTGCGCGTGCTCGCTTTCGTCCATGCCGATGTCTTCTAAAAGCAGGGACAGCGCGTCTCTTGCGATCACAGAAGCATACACTACCATCGGCACGCCGATAGCGATGACAGGCACGCCCAGTGTTTCTTTTGTCAGCCCGGCGCGATGGTTGCCTACGCCGCTGCCGGGACGGATGCCGGTGTCCGTGATTTGGACGGTGGTGCAGATGCGGCTGCTCTCCCGCGCCGCCAAGGCGTCGATCGCGATGACGGCAGCGGGACGCACATGCTCCACGATCCCCTGCACCGCCTCCGCCGTTTCCAGGCCCGTCACCCCCAGGACGCCTGGAGCGACCGCGCACACGCCGCGCAGGCGTCCGCACAGGCCGTTTTCGGCCGGGATATCCTTCAAATGCCGCGTCACCAGCAGATCCTCCAGCACGCGGCTGCCAAGCGCGTCGGCGGTCATCCGGCGGTTGCCCAAGCCCACCACCAGCAAATCGCCGGAGGGAGGCAACAGATTCCGCAGTCCTTCGCAGATCGCCCGCGCCATCTCCCGCCGCTCCTCCGCCGGACAGGCGGCGAGCCCGGGATGGGCCAATGTGATATAGGTGCCCCGCGCTTTTTCCAGGGCACGGGCAGCCTCCTCCGTTTCGATGCGCACATGGATTTCCTCCACATGCCCGCGCCGCAGGGAATGGGCGGCGACACCCGCAAGGCCCCTGACAGTTTCCCGGCTTTCCATGGCCAGGTCGGTACGAATCTGCATCTTTCCTTCCTCCGTTATCAATGAGATCGAATCTATTTTCTGCGGAGGACGGACGGTTTATCCGCGTTTTGAGGGCGCAAAAAAACGCCCGGGCCGAAGCCAGGGCGCTTTCTGTTTTATCAGTACTGGGGACGGTTCTTGGCGAAGCATTCACGGCAGTACACGGGCCGATCTCCACGGGGCTGGAAGGGCACCTGGGTGGTGCAGCCGCAGCCGTCGCAGATCACTTCGTACATCTGGCGTTCACCGCGGTTGCCACCGTTCTGACGGCGGGCGGCGCGGCAGGCGGGGCAGCGGCCGGGCTCGTTCTGGAAGCCCTTCTCGGCGTAGAAAGCCTGTTCGGAAGCGGTGAACACGAATTCGTTGCCGCATTCACGGCAGGTGAGGGTCTTGTCCTGATACATACTGGGAAACCTCCTGATTATTATCGCCAAACCCGTGATACGTTCTTTTGAGTTTTCCTGGGCTCTGCGCATCCGTCTGCTGACGATGAATGAAACCGGGAGGAATAACTGCGAGATCGAATTGGCTTGGTCTTCGTGGGGTATTATAACACAGGTTTTGCCAGTTGTATAGCGTTTTATAAAAAATTCTTTTGGAAAAATTTTATAGTCGTTTTTTGTCATTTTTGGAATAAAGCAGCCGAACGGTTTTCATCCGCCGCAAAAATGAAGTCATTTTTGCGTATGGCGTTTTTCTTCAAAATATGCTATAATTTGTCATATCGGAAAACGCCGCGCGTTTTTCCCTTCATCCCGTCCCCGCAAAGGAGGCCATGTATGTCCAGCCGTGTTATCCGCTTATTCCGCGTTTTGTTTTTCGCCTGTCTTTTTGCTCTGCTTATTTTCCCGTGTCTCGCGATGGAATCCACCTGTCCCCCTTCGCTGGATGTTACCGCATCCCTGATTTCGGGCGAGAAGGAACTGAACGTATACAGCGATACCGAAAAGACGGCGCGCGTCGGCAAGCTGAAAAAAGGCACGGCCGCCAAAGTGCTTGGCGCCGAGGGAAATTATTACCGCATTTCCTTTGACGGCATGGAAGGCTACGCCGCCAAATCAAAGCTCCGGCTGAAAAGCACGGAGAGCTACGAGCAGCGGGACGGCAAAGCCACCATCGATCTTTCGCTGGACACGTACCTATATACCTCCGTTTCCCAGGCGAAGTCCATGTCCGTGCGCGGCTCCATAGAAACAGACGCGCCGCTGGACACGCTGTTTGTTTTCCTGTGGGACGAGCGCCTGCAACGGACTGAGCAAACGCTTGTTTTCCCTATAAACGAGCCCACGAACAAGCTGGATATCCGTGACGTGTGCAAAAAAATAGAGTTCTCTTCCATGACCGCGGGGCGAAAAACACTGATGATTTCCGGCGCTTCAGACGGTAAAATGATAAATCTGTACCAGACGTCCGTATACGTCTGCGGCGCGTTCAAGCCGATCAGAAATATCAACGGCGAATGTAAATTCTCAGCGGGAACCAATAAAAAAGACGGTACGGGACGCAGCTGGACGCCTTCCTCCACAAAGCAAACGCTCACCATCACCCTGCCCGCGGACGGCTCCGCCGCGCTCATGACCCTCGAATGGCGCAAGCCCGTGGAATCCTTTACCGTGACATGCTATGATGAAAACAACGAGCTCATCCGGCAGGAAACCAAAACCACCGGCTTCTATGTGGACGCCATTTACTTCCCCCGGGGCACGTCGCAGGTGCATTTATCCATCGCGGGAAAGGATAACTGGGTAAGGACCCTGTGCGTCTATGACAGCCGCTACCCCGACAACGCCGTGCAGCAATGGAAGCCCGTGGCCGACAAGCTGGACGTGATGGTGATTTCCGCGCATCAGGACGACGAATACCTGTTCCTGGGCGGCACGATTCCCTACGTCTGCGCCAAGGGGCTGGACGTGGGCCTGGTGTACATGACCAACGGCGGGCGCAGCCGCTACACCGAAGCCATGGACGGCCTCTGGACGGCAGGCCTGCGCACGCATCCGATCTTCATGAACTGGCGCGACCAGAAAGTAAAAAGCTATAAGACAGCCCTGAAAACATGGAGTCAGAACGGCGTGGACCCGCAGAAGGAAATCGTGCGGCTGATCCGGAAATACAAGCCGGAGCTGATCGTGACCCAGGATCTGGAGGGTGAATACGGCCACACGCAGCATAAGCTGACCGCCCGCCTGGTGGCAGACGCTATCCCGCTGGCCAAGGACGCTTCTTACGACCCTGAATCCGTGGCCGAGTACGGCGTGTGGGAAGTGAAAAAAGTCTACCTGCACCTCTACAAGGAAAACCAGATCGAGATGGACTGGGATGCGCCGCTGTCCGCCGACAGCCCCATCTCCCCCATGTTTCTGGCCCAGGAAGCCTTTGACAAGCACCGTTCCCAGCAGCGGGCGTACAGCATGAACCGGGAAGCGAAAACCTACAACAACCGCCTGTTCGGCCTGTATTACACCGCCGTCGGCCCAGATGAGGCGAAGAACGACTTCCTCGAGCATCTGGACTTAAGCCATTAAGGCCAAGTCGTTCTGTCTGAATCAGCCGTTTGGCGACCGGATCAAACATTGTATTTTTCGATACCATATCATATAATATGCCCGCGCGGGAGCGGAACGCTACTTTATCCGCGCAAAACGGAGGCTTTATGAGCGATCGGACAGAAGCTTTACAACAGTTTACCGCAGCCCTGCGGCTGGGAAGAAAGTATTACAGCGCCTGCGTGGCGAAGGGGGAAAACCCTTATCCCCTGGTTTTAAACGAGCTGATCGACGAACACATCAGCGGCAACACGGTAAAAATCGGCCTGATGGATATTCCCATGAACCGCATCGTCGGCACCTGGACGGACGGGCGCAAAACGGCCTTTGCCGGAAACTTTATGCCGCTGCTGGATGACAGCACGGAATTCGGCAGCAAGTGGATCAGCCTGTGCGCAGCCCATCTGAGCGAAACAGGCATCACCGACCCCATCACCTGCCTGGAATACCTGGGAAAATTTTACGTCCAGGAAGGCAACAAGCGGGTCAGCGTGCTGAAAAGCTACAATTCCCCCAGCATTCCCGGCATCGTTACCCGCGTGATCCCGCCACTCACCGATGATCCGGAAGTGCAGCTGTATTATGAATTCATGGATTTTTTCAAGGTCAGCAGGACCTACCTCGTCTCTTTCTCGCAGAAGGGCGGTTATGCCAGGCTGCAGGCCGCGCTGGGGTTCACGGCGGATCACGTCTGGACGGACGACGAGCGCCGCGGGTTCAGCAGCGATTTCAGAAAATTCTCCATGGTCTTTGACGAGCTGAACGCCGAAAAGCTGCCGATCACAGCAGGAGACGCGCTGCTGATCTATTTGCAGGTGCACGCTTTTCAGGAAATCAAAAAAATGACCGCGGACGAACTGCGCGCCAGCCTGTCCGCCGTCTGGGCGGATGTCCGCCTGTCCGCGCAGGGCGACCCGATCTCCGTGGCGACGGAACCGGAGGAAAAGGAAAAGGGCCTGCTCTCGCGCATCTTAGGTTCCCCGAAGCTGCACGCCGCGTTCATCTATGATTTCGACCCGGAAAAGAGCGCTTGGGCCGCCGCCCACTGGCAGGGGCAGAAATTTCTGGAAGAACAGGCGGGTCAGAGCGTGCAGGTTTCTTCGTTCCTCTGCGACGACAGCGAAGCCGACGAAACCATGGAAAAAGCTGTGCAGCAGGGCGCCAACGTCATTTTCGCCACATCGCCCATGCTGATGGACGAATGCCGGCGCCTGGCCGCCAGGTATAAAAACATCGCCGTTTTCAACTGCTCCATTTCCATGCCGTACGCGGGCGTGCGCAGCTACTACTGCCGCATCTATGAGGGCAAATTCATCACCGGCGCGATCGCCGGGGCCATGGCGCGGGACGATCGGATTGGCTACGTGGCGAATTATCCCATCATGGGCGTGACCGCCAGCATCAACGCCTTTGCCCTGGGCGTCCGCATGACCAATCCCCGGGCAAAGATCATCCTGAAATGGAGCTGCCTGCCAGGCAATCCCATTTTAGAGCTCAAAGAGGCCGGCGTATCCGTCATCTCCAACCGCGACGAGGACAGCGGCAACCATTATCTTTCCTGGGATCTTGGCACGTACATGGTAACGCCCGAGCATCAGCTGCAGCCCCTGGCCTCCCCACGCTGGAACTGGGGAAGCTACTACGAAAAAACGATACGCTCTCTCCTGAGCGGCGGCATCGAAGCGCTGCGGGACAGCAAGCACGCCATCAACGACTGGTGGGGCCTGAGCAGCGGCGTGGTGAATGTCGATATAGACGAAGGCCTGCCGGAAGGCGTGAAGCAATTGGCCCGCATCCTGAAAAACGGTGTGCTGGAAGAGGACATCGATCCCTTCCTCTGCCCCATCAAAGATCAGAACGGCAGCGTCGTCAGCGACGGCACCCGCGCCTTTACGCCCGAAGAACTGATGAAGATCGACTGGCTGAACGATAATGTTGAAGGCAAAATCCCCACATTCGACGAGCTCCTGCCCCGATCCCAGGATCTGGTGCGGCTGCTGGGCATTCACCGGGATACCATCCCGCCCAAAACGGAGGAAGAAACGGCTTTATGAAAATCCTGCTGGTTGCCGATGAAGAAAGTAAATTCCTGTGGGACTATTACCAGCCGGGCAAACTGGCGGGTGTGGATTTCATTTTATCCTGCGGCGATCTGAAGCAGGAATACCTGGAATTCCTGGTCACCATGGGCAGCAAGCCGCTGTACTACATTCACGGCAACCACGACAAGGGTTACGAAAACTTTCCCCCCGAAGGCTGCGACTGCATCGAGGACGAGGTTGTGAACCTGCGCGGCGTGCGGGTGCTTGGTCTTGGCGGGTGCATCCGCTACAATCCCGGCCCCTACCAATACACCGAAAAGGAAATGGCCTGGCGCATCCGGCGCGCGGAGAAAAAAATCCGCAGGGCGGGCGGCGTGGATATTATCATCACCCACGCCCCACCCCGCGGTTACGGCGACGCGGAGGACAACGCGCACCGCGGCTTTGAATGCTTTCTGCCGTTAATGGACAAGTATCATCCCAGGTATCTCATTCACGGCCACGTCCACCAGAGTTATGGCCACAACCTGCCCCAGCAGATTCAGTACGGCGATACCACCGTGTTCAACGCGGTGGGCTATCACATGCTGGATATCGACCCTCTGCCTGAACAGCCGAAAAGCAAAAAGCGTTTCCTTTTCTGGTAATCAGGAGTTTTGCTCAGGATAATAGCGCCCCATGCCTTCAAGACAGCAGTCTGTCTTATATTTCCCCTCTCGCCACCTCATGAGGTGGTTTTCTTTTTGCAATCATTTTTAAACAAACCTGTCTGCCAATGCATTCAAAGTTTCCATTCAGCCATAAAAAATCCAACAAAAGGAACACTGCGGCCTCCGCGGCCCCAACGTAACCTCCTGCAACGGAACTTATTGCTCGCCCAATTGAATCGTGAATTCAGATGCGGGATGAGAAATCGTTCCAGACAAGGAACGAAACCGCAGGAATACTGGGGCCGAAGCGCTCGAAAAACAATCCGGTGGATTGTTTTTAGCGGAGGCCGGGCGG
>JAFWQM010000132.1 GCA_017509065.1 Clostridia bacterium | reverse complement strand
TGCCTACGTGTGGGACAAGTGCAAGAAGCATTATTACGATTACGGCATTGATTTCTTCTGGCTGGACAATTCCGAACCGGACCTGACCAAGTACGATTTCGACAACTTCCGCTATTACCTGGGCCCGGCCCTGGAATGCAGCAACATCTATCCCCAATATTACAGCCGCGCCTATTTTGAACCCATGAGTCAGACCGGCAAGCAGCCCGTGAACCTGCTGCGCTCCGGCTGGGCGGGCAGCCAGAAGTACGGAAACGTGCTCTGGAGCGGCGACGTGCCCTCCTCCTGGGAAGCGCTCAAGGACCAGGTGGCGGCGGGCCTCTCCATCGGCATGGCGGGCATCCCCTGGTGGAACACCGACATCGGCGGCTTCATGGAGGGCAATGTCAACGACCCGGCCTTCCGGCAGTTGCTGCTTCGGTGGTACGAATGGGCGGTGTTCACCCCCGTCATGCGCCTCCACGGCGACCGGGAGCCCTTCACCATCCCGCCCCTGGACGACCGGGAACGGGGCGGCGGCTACCTGCACACCGGTCAGCCCACCGAAATGTGGGCCCTGGGCGACGAAATCTTCACCATCATGAAAGCGGGCTACGACCTGCGCAGGTCCTTAAAGCCTTACCTCAAGCGCATCTATCAGGAAGCCCACGAAAACGGCTCCCCCCTCATGCGCCCCATGTTCTATGAGTTCCCCGAGGACGCCGCCTGCTGGGATTTGAGCGACCAGTACATGTTCGGCCCGGATTACCTGGTGGCCCCCATCCTGAAACCCGATACCTTTGAACGCGCCGTGTACCTCCCCACCGGACAGTGGGAGGACATTCACACCGGCGAAGTCATCACCGGCGGACGCACCGTAAAAGCAGCCGCGCCCCTGGAATACATCCCTGTGTTCAAGCGCAAGGCGTAACCAGAGAAAGGAGACAAAAACATGCTGACACTGAATGAACAGGGCCTTGCCACCCGCTACGAATGGGAAGCCAAGGGTTACACCCTGCCGAAGTTTGACCGGGTGAAGATGATCGAAGAAACCAAGAAAGCCCCCCAATGGGTACACTTTGGCGCGGGCAACATTTTCCGGGCTTTCCAATGCGCCGCCGCCCAGAAGATGCTGAACGCGGGCGAAATGAAGACGGGCATCGTAGCCGTGGAGGGCTTTGACTACGAGATCGTGGAAAAGGGCTACCGGCCCAACGACAATTACTCACTGTTCGTCACATTGAAATCCGACGGCAGCGTGGAAAAGACCGTCATCGGCAGCATCGCCGAATCCTGCGTTCTGGACAGCGAAAACGAAAAGGAATACAGTCACCTGAAAGAAGTTTTCGCCAATCCCTCCCTACAATTCGTCACCTTCACCATCACCGAAAAGGGCTACAGCCTGGTGAACGCCCAGGGCGACACCCTGCCCGCCGTGGCCGCCGACTTTGCCGCCGGTCCCGAAAATCCCCAGAGCTATATCGGCAAGGTAGCGTCCCTGCTCTTTGCCCGGTATCAGGCGGGAGGCGCGCCCATCGCCATGGTGAGCACCGACAACTGCTCCCACAACGGGGAAAAGCTCTTCGCCGCCATAAACGCTTTCGCCCAGAAGTGGGGCGACGCGGGCTTCATCGCTTACGTGAACGACCCGAAGAAGGTGTCCTTCCCCTGGAGCATGATCGATAAGATCACCCCCCGGCCCGACGCCTCCGTGGAAGAAATGCTCAAGGCCGACGGTTTGCAGGGATTGGAACCGGTGATCACCAGCAAAAAGACCTACATCGCCCCCTTCGTGAACGCCGAGGAAAGCGAATATTTGGTCATTGAAGACGATTTCCCCAATGGCCGCCCGGCGCTGGAAAAAGCGGGCTTCATCTTCACCGGCCGGGACACAGTCAACAAGGTGGAGCGCATGAAGGTGTGCACCTGTTTAAATCCTTTGCACACCTCCCTGGCTGTGTACGGGTGCCTCTTGGGCTATACCCGCATCTGGCAGGAAATGAAGGACGAGGACCTGGTGAAGCTCATCCAGCGGGTGGGCTACGTGGAGGGCCTGCCGGTGGTCACCGATCCCGGGGTCATCAATCCTAAGGACTTCATCGACACCGTGGTGAACGTGCGCCTGCCCAACCCCTTCATGCCCGACGCGCCCCAGCGCATCGCCACCGACACCAGCCAGAAGCTGGCCATCCGCTTCGGCGAAACCATCAAGGCATACCTGGCTTCCGATACCCTGAACGTGCAGGACCTGAAAGCCATTCCCCTGGTGCTGGCGGGCTGGCTGCGCTATCTCATGGCCATCGACGACAAGGGTGAACCCTTTGAATTGAGCACCGATCCCCTGCTGGACGACGTGCGTCCCTACGTGGCGGATATCCGCTTAGGCGATAAGCTGGATGAAGCGGCTCTGAAAGAAAAGCTCAAGGGCCTGCTGTCAAACGAAGCCGTTTTCGGCGTGTGCCTGTTCAAGGCGGGCCTGGCCGATACCGTATGCCGCGATTTCGCCAAACTGATCGCCGGTCCCGGCGCGGTGCGCGAAACGCTGCACGCGCTGTAATGCCGTAAAAAAACAGGACATTCCGCTGCTGATCTCATTGCGGAATGTCCTGTTTTTTATGCTTCGTTTTGGTTTTTGTTCAGTTCCTCGAATTTCCTCGCCATGGTGGGGTTGTCGTGGGTCAGGCGCTTGATGCTCAAATCCTCCGCCTTGCTGTTGGCTAAGCGCAGATTGTTTTCGGAGGAAAGCAGGGCGTCCTTGGTTTTTTGCAAATGCTCGATGGTTTTGTCGATTTCCTCGATGGCCTTATGGAATTTTTCGCTGGCCAAGCGGTAATTGCGGGAGAATTTCTCCTTGAAATCGTTCATATCCGCTTCAAAATGGGAAATATCGATGTTCTGGCTGCGGACTTCGGCCAGCTGACGGCGGTATTCTAAGGCGTTGAGGGCGGCGTTACGGAGCAAAGTGATCATGGGAATGAAGAACTGGGGCCGGATCACGTACATTTTGGGATAGCGGTAGGATACGTCCACGATGCCGGTGTTGTACAGCTCGCTGTCCATTTCCAGCAGGGACACCAGCACGGCGTATTCGCAGCCCTTTTCCTTCCTATCCTTATCCAGTTCCTTGAAAAAATCCTCGTTGCGGTGCTTGGCGGCGGTCTGATCCATTTCGTTTTTCATTTCAAACATGATGGAAATGAACTCCGTGCCGTCCTCCGCCGTTTCCTTGTAGATAAAGTCGCCTTTGCTGCCTGTGCGGGCGTCGTTGTCCTTTTCAAAGTAGGCGCGCTGAAAGCCGGTGGCCCGCAGTTTGTTGAATTCGGTCAGGCAGTGCTGTTCCAGGCTTTCCCCCACCATTTTGGTGGACTGGCGGGCCTTGAAATCCCGGTAATAGGCGATCATTTCATCCCGGGCGCGAAGCTGTTCCTCGAAACGCTCCTTCATGGCCTGTTCGCTGAGCAGCCGTTCCTTTTCCGCCGCCTCGATTTTCGCCCGCAGTTGGATCATTTGTTTTTCCTGCTCCATGAGGGCCGTTTCCTTGTCCGCCAGAGCGTCCCGCACGGCCAAGCGCTGGCTGGTTTCCGCCGCGTCCAGCCGGGCCTGGAGCGCCGCGGTTTTTTCCTTTTGCCGGGCGAGGGCTTCCCCGGCTTCCTCCCGCGCTTTCAGGACCGCCAGCTGCACGGCGGCGTCCCGCTCGGCGGTAAACTGCGTTTCCCGGTCCTTGAGCTCCTTGGTAAACTCCCGGTCCCGTACCTGCTTCACGATGGCCGCGTAGCCCGATTCGTCCACTTGGAATACTTCGCCGCATTTGGGACAGGTAATGTTCTGCATAAACGCACCTCTGCTTTTGGGTTGAAAGTAATTTTATGAACACTTTAAGTCGGAAACGGGGGAACGCTGGGGCGTAATGTTTATTGCGCACCACACGTTCTGTTCACGCGCCGGGAGTCAGCGGCATGCTGCCCCGGCGCGTTTTCGGTGTAATCAAGATGCCATCGTCCTCGTTGCCAACCTTGCCGATGAAGCGGTAGTAGATGTCGATCCGCATAACCGCTTCGCCGTCAATGACTTCCTTCTCATGCACGACCACTTTCTCGATCAGCGTGTGCAGGAGTTCTTCGGTAAGTTCGGTGATGTTCGTGTACTGCTCCACCAGAGCGGCAAATTCCTTTGCGTCACGGCTTTGCTGGGCATAGTTGGCAAGCATGGTTTGAATTTCATTGTACCTGTCTTTCAACTTCCGGGATTCAGCCTCGTAATCGGCAGACATGCTGGCAAAGCGTTCATCGGAGATGCGTCCAAACACGTTGTCCTCGTACAGCCGTTTCAGCAGAATATCCAGTTCGGAGATGCGTCGGTGGCACTGCTCCGCTTCCTTTGTATAGGACGCTTTCTCACCGATCCATTCCTTTTCGGAAAGCTGCGTCAGATACGCAATGTACTTTTCCTTATCTTCCGCCGCAAGGCTTGCGTGACGCTGAATGTCCTCCAGAAGCACAGCATTGATCTGCTTCACAGAAATGTAGTGGGTGGAACATTCCTTGCCTCCATAGTGTCGATGTTTGCCGCAGCAGTAATGTCCGCAGATTTTCCTGCCTGTGGCGGAGGAAAACTCCATGCGGCTGTTGCAGCTTCCGCAGAACATCAGGCCCCGGAGCTTGTTTTCTGGATTCGCGGTAGGCGCGGGCTGTTTGACCTGGACACGCTGCTGAACAGTATCGAAGGTGGTCTGATCCACCAGCGCTTCGTGAGTGCCTTCTACCGTGATCCATTCTTCTTCCGGCCTTGCTACAATGCGCTTATCCTTGAAGGATTTCGTCTGCGTTTTCTGCCAGATCAGTTTGCCCAGGTAAATGGGATTGCGAAGGATGCCGCGAACGGTCGACTGATCCCATTTGTTCGGATATTTCGCACGTTCTGCTGTTTCGTATTTCCCATACGCCTGCATGAGACTGGCTCTTGGCGTTGGAACCTGTTCCTTTTCCAGTTTCCTGGCGATGGCATAGCAGGTTTGTCCTTCCAACGCCATTTGGAACATCCGCTTTACAACAGGTGCGTATTCGTTGGGGATCAGGTGGTGCCGGTCCATGGGGTCTTTGCTGTAGCCGAAAGACGGATAGCTGCCTGTGTATTCCCCGTTCCGTGCCTTGGCCTGAAGGGCTGACCGGACTTTCCGGCTTGAGTCACGTGCGTACCACTCGTTGATGATATTTTTGAACGGGGCAAACTCGTTATCTCCAGCCGCCGAATCTACATTGTCGTTGATGGCAATGAAGCGCACGTTGTGTTCGGGAAATATTACCTCTGTGTAGTATCCCGTTTGCAGGTAATCGCGGCCAAGCCGGGAAAGGTCTTTGACAATTATGATCCCGACCTGTCCATCCCCCACCAGATTCAGCATCCGTTGGAATTCGGGCGGTTGTAATTGGTCCCGGAGTACCCATCGTCCACGAAATACTCGCAGTTGGTGAATCCGCGTTCCTTGGCAAACTGTCCCAGCAGCGTTTTCTGCGTCTGGATCGAAACGCTGTCGCCGCTGTACTCATCGTCACGGCTCAGTCTGCAATACAACGCGGTAATTTTGATCTGTTGTTTTAACTTCGCCATATTCCGTCCTTTCCAAACAACAGACCCAGATGGTTCGCAGGAACATTATATCATGATGCCAGCCGTGCGCGCAATAGGCGGCCCGGCTGGACGGATAATTGTCCTTCGGCCAATTTCCTCATCATTAAATCCGTTCCTTTTTGGAGCCTTTTTTCTTCTTTTTTGGTCTGCTGTTCTGTTTTCAGTGCGGATTGGTTGACAGCTTTCTGCTGCCAGTACCAATTCCGCCTGATTCCAGTTTATCGGAAAAGGAGCGGGAACACATTGAGCGTGAATTGAGCTCAAATTGAGAAAAAAGGCTTGGTATTGAAAGAGCGCCGCACACATCGGACAATTGTGTCCGACATGCACGGCGCTTTATTCTTTTCGATCAGCAGATTATTCACTGGTCAGCAGTTCTTGCGCGGCATCCTGCGGCAAACCAACCATTTGAAGCAAACCTTCAAGTTCTTTCCGTTTTTCAGCTATCAGGACTTCGTCCCCTTCAAAAGCCTTTGAGAAACAGTAAAGGGAATTTCGCAAATTGGAAAGGGCGTGTACCATATCGCCAATGGACAATTGCAGCGTTCCCCTCGCTTGCAGCAGCATCCCGTGATCGTAAGAATGCGGATTCACATCCCGAATAAGCTGTTCCGCTTTTTCCAAGCCGGCCAATCCCTTCTCCGGCTCTCCCATATCACCCAGAAGCATGGCATAATTGATGATCTGCGTATAGCAGTCATGGTATTCTGTCAAGTGTTATTCTTCCAGGATATGCATGGCGGTTTCCATATGCTGCTTGGCCAGGGCATATTCGCACAGCATGCGGTATGTGCCGCCAAGATTGGCGTTCAGATTGGATGCCAACAGGGCGTTATCTTTGTTTATTTCCGGCAGCATGGTCAGCGCTTGCTTCATCAGCTTGATGCTTTCCTGCGGATCGTCAGTCATCTGCGCCTTGCAATCCAGAAGGAGGGCGTGGTCTCTATCGGTTCCATGCTTGATGCATCCTTCCAGTTCATACAGGATTTTCTGCATACCCGCCTTATACTGGTACTTTTCCAAATACTGAAAAGTATCTTCCAGGAGGACAATATAATAGGGCATATCATCCTTTTGCGCATACTTCATCGTGCAATCGACGATCTGATAGATCAATTTATAATCCGGCACGTCCACGCCGTGAAGCTGACAGGCAAACCGAAGCGGCTCCAGCAGCATCTGACACCGGGAAACGCTGGTTTCCAGTTCAGCCCGGCATACCGGACACAGCATGTTTTGCAGCGCTACCCTGCTTCCGGGCAACTGCTTCAGGAGGCCCAAATCGATCAGATCATTCACGTCGTTCAGGTCTTTGAAACCCATCCAGAATCCCAGCAGCCGCATGGGGATTCCCGCAGGCGGAACCAGCACCATGCATTGCAGGATATCCTGCTGGGTTTCTGAAAGATTGTAAAGGCCAAACAAAGCATGAATATGATCCTCAAAGGTTTCTTTCCGGGCTTTTCCGTCCTTTATGATCCGTATTTTGTCTTTTGACCCGATTTTCGTTCCGTGGAAACAGAACAAAGCAGCCGCCACCTCCGGCATCATCATGCCGCGGCCAAACAGACGGGCGGCCAGTTCCACAATCAGGGTATGATATTGCATGTGTTCCCGCAGGGCTTCGCGGCCATTGTCAATCACCTGTCCGATTTCAAGGGTGTGAATATGCTCTGTGATATTGGCAATGGCACCATGAACGTCATGACGATCACCAACGGGCGGCCTATCTCCAGCAAGTGCTTTACGGAAAAGTACGGCACCCATCAATGCACCCTGCTGATCAGGGAAAGGCTGATACAGAAGTTCCACGTCACCATTGAGGACGCTGTGATCGAAGAAATCCTGCGCACCGGCACCGCCGATATTGGAAAGCAATACCTGCACGTGATCATTGAAGCGGCAAAGGAATACACAGAAGGCATCCTGCGCCGCCTGCGGGAGCATGAATACCATCCCGATCTCATGAAGTTGTACATTGTGGGAGGCGGCGGATGTTTGGTGAAGAACTTCGCCGACTACGATGCGGACAGAGTGACGGTCAACGAGGACATCTGCGCCACGGCCAAGGGTTATGAATACATGGCAAACGCCAGGATGCGGAAAGCAGGATGATAGATGAAAAGGATCATCAATACAAACATCCGATTCGACCTGAAACGGGAGGATGACCGGCAGGCTTATGAATATCTCCGGCGTATGGATCGAAAGCAATTCAAGTCCTACACCCGTGCGGTTGTCGCCGCCCTCAATGATTTCTTTTCCTGGCAGGAAAAGCGACAGGTCGATCCATACCTGGAAACCAGGGAGAAGGAGGATCGCTTTCTGCGGCAGGTATTGGACACGATCAGCGAAGGTATCCGGCATAATATGAGCCGGTTTCAGGCTGGGACTATAGCCCCGACACTTCCTGTCCAGGCTGTGGCGGAACCGACAGCAAAGGAAGAAACCGTCAGCGTGGATAGCTCGAATTATGAGATTGCGGAGGCATTTTTGAAGGAAATGGGCCTGTAACGGCTCCTGTCAATCGCTGGGCGATTTACTGTCACTTTTACGGAGTGGCAGTAAATCCCCGCTTTCCCCTGTCAAACCGTGAGACACGGAGAAGGAGGTTTTCTGCCAATATGGAGCATATTCCTGCCACGGTTTTGAACCCAACGGAATGAGAAACGGGCCCTTTTGGGTTCTTGCTACGATGAAAGCCCACGAAAAAGCATGAGAGACCTGCCAGGAGAAACCGGGGAGCCGGGGACACGCTCTCAGGTCACGGAAGTGCGCACTTCTATACAGATGATCCACCTGTAAGTGCGCTCTGCGAGGGTGAAGCTCTGACGACCCGCAGTGCGGGAAATATCGTCAGAGCTGAGATCAACCGCAAAGGAGCAATCTCCGCAGTGCGGAGTTGCGACTATTGCGGTTGCGGACGTCTGTCCACTGTGTCCGAACACAGCAGACAAGTCGGAGAAGAAAATGCCTATCGGTTCAAGCATCGGCATCTTCCCCTCCCTCCAAGGGCTGCAGCCCTTGCGCCGCTTCGCGGCTATCCCATAAGCAGGAACGAACGAGGCGAGAACGGACGAAGCGAGAGCGACGAAAAAGGAACGACGAAGGAGGAAACCTACGATGAAGAAAACGAAGGAAGAACTACAGAACGAATTGGCCGAAGCACAACACCAGTACGACCAGGAACAGCACCGTCTGGCAGGGAACAAAGATCACAAATGGCACCTTTCTCCTGTTGGTATAAAAAAACGAATTATGGTTCCTGAATCTCAATAAATGCATTGATATGCATGAATAAATATGATAAAATTAAAGGTGTATCCTGTCCGTGTCTTAGTTGACCAGATTTATAGCACGAAACCCAGCATCGCTTTCTGCCATAAGAACGGAATCCGCATTGGCGACCCGATATTCGACAGACCAACCAAAGACGAGGCAATCCGGAAGAAGGATGCAAGGACGGCAGCCTAGGCAATGCTGACCGGATTCAGATTGAACGGTATTTCAGCACCGCCAATCGGCAGAATGGAATGGGACTGATTGCAAAGAAACGAGAGGATACTTCCTTGACTACCGTACCTCCTACATTTTTATAGGTTACGTAGTTTAAATTTGCTGTCTGGTATCAATCATATTCTGAAATGAGAATGGTGCCAGAAACAGCGCCATAGTAACATGATTCATCGCTTGGTGAAAGCTGGCAGCCCCAAAAACCATCATGTTTGATGAAGGAGAGAGCACAAAGATATGAAGAGACGATTTGCATGGTTGCTTGTTTTGGTTTTTTGCCTCTTCGCCATACCGGCCTACGCGGAAGTGTTCATCCGCATTGACCGGGACGATCCGGAAGCATGGGCAAATGAGCTGGACAACGTGCGTTTTCTGACGGAGGAAGGGATGTCCGGCAGCGCGCAGTTTTCCGCGGATCAGTTCCATATCCTTGCCGGACAATTGCGGGAACGGGCCCAAAACGTATGGATCATCGACTGCCGGATGGAAAGCCACGGCCTCGTCAACGGCATTGCGGTCTCTTGGTGCGGAGAGAACAACGGCGCCAATTACAGCAGAACCGTGGAGGAAATCGAAGCCGAAGAACAAGAGCTGAGCCGTCTTATCGGTACAGCGGTAACAGCCTATACAGCCGAGAATGATCTGCCTGTTGAGGGTATGAACCTAACCGTGGAAACATGGGAAACAGAACGGGCGCTCGCTGAAGGCGAAGGCTTTCACTATCTTCGTTTGGCCTGTCCGGATCATTGCTGGCCGCCTGCCGATGTGATCGATGCGTTCATTGCGTTCGCAAGCGATCTTGAGGGCGATCCCTGGCTCCATTTTCATTGCCAGGCCGGATCAGGACGAACCGGTGCGTTCATGACCATCTATGAAATGATGCGGAAGCCAAACGTTCCCGTGGAAGAAATCCTGACGCACCAAGCGGAAACAGGAAGCGGCAACCTCCTGGACCGGGCCAAACCGGAGAAAAGCCATGCCCAAAAGGAACGCTGCGTGATGGCCAGAGCCGTCTATCGCTATATTCAGGAGAATCGGGAAACAGGTTATGCGTTCAAATGGAGCGACTGGCTTGCAGCGCACTCCCAGACGGTAGCTATGAATGTGGGCGACAGCCTCGACGGCGAGGGGTTCAGTTCAGATCCCCTCGTTGTGAGCGATTCTCTGGAAGCTGTGGGGCAGGGCACAGCCACCTTGCTGACGGAAGACGGTATGGTGCTGTTTCTCTCCGTGGATGACGGTATCCATCTAGATGATTCCGGATCGCTTTCTGGGACCGCAGCGCAGCAGTAGTTTTACAGCGCGCTGGTCAAAAGCTATATTGTGAATGGCGATCACGATGATAGAACGCCTCGCCGAAGCGCTGACTTTTTTGAACCCGGAAACACGATAGAAAACTGAAAAGTGAATCGGTTTGCGGTCAAAGCAAAAGAGAAAAAGGCAGAAGATCATGTTCAACGGAACCCGGTAACGATGGATCAAACAATAGAGGAAGAAGCCGCGAAAGGAAGCGTCTGTTGTCCGTTCTGATATAGAAATCTCACATATAATTTGCTTAATCGATGCTTATTTCTTGATTTGTTTAGAATGTTTCCGCTATTCTTCGCAGGGGGTTCTCCGTATCGTTGTCCGGGAGGAACGCTTTAGGAGGTGATACTGTTTTGCCTGACGTAATGATCTACCTTGGCGCTGCCTTGATGGCTTGGAATATCTTTCGTTACGTTCGCTTCTCACGGGACGTAAGCATCAGAGACGATTGGAAACAGGAAACAAGAATTCTAAACCTTCCAATCACGTTGCTAGTTTTGTTCCTGTGTGGTTATCTGGGCGTGGAATTGTTTGGAAATCCGGATATGATCGTGGCTGCCATCCTTCTCGGGGGAAGCGTGTTCGTTTTTGTCATGCTGCTGCTGGTTCAGCGTATTACAGACAAGATTCAGCAAAATGAACATATGCGGGCAGAAATGGAGACGGCAAAGAAATCCAATGAAGCCAAGACATGCTTCCTGTCGAACATGTCTCATGACCTGCGTACCCCGCTCAACGCAATTATAGGCTATACCACACTGGCGCGCCGGGATGGCGTATCCCTGAAGGAAACAAAGGTGTATTTACAAAAAATCGAGACGGCCGGGCAGCATTTGCTGGATACGATCAACGACGTGCTGGAAATGAGCCGTATCGAAAGTGGCCGTTTGGATCTGCAGCCAGAACGGGTGTGCCTGGAAAGAATCCTTTCGCAGATCGAAGATTTGGTTACCCCACAAATGGACGGCAAGCACATCAGGTTTACCAGGCAATGGGAGCCGCGAGAGACATGGGTGATGTGCGACCGAAGCCAACTCAACCGTGCGCTGATGAATATGCTCAGCAACGCTTGTAAGTTTACCCCGGAGTGCGGTAGTGTTACCTTGGCTATGCATCAGGTGGAAACGCATGAAGATACTGTAACCTGTGAATTTGTGGTTCAGGATAGAGGGGTCGGTATGAGTCCGGAGTTCGTAGAGCGCCTGTTTACTCCATTTGAACGTGAGAATAAGAGCACAGTCAGCAAGATTCAGGGGACTGGGCTGGGTATGGCCATAACAAAAGGTTTTGTCGATAAAATGGGCGGTACCATATCAGTGAAAACACGGCAAGGAGAAGGAACAACGCTCACCATGCTACTTAGCTTTCAACTGGCGGCGCCGGAAGAGCATCCCGATGTAAAAGCCGAGACAGAAACTTCTGCTGATTTCTCAGGCATTCGTCTTCTGCTGGCCGAGGATAATCTCGTAAATCAGGAGATTGCGATCCTGCTTTTGTCCCAAGAGGGTTTTTTGGTAGATTGTGTCGAGGATGGAAAAGCTGCCGTGAATGCAGTTGTACAGGCTGAGCCGGGAACATATGGCGCTGTGCTGATGGACATTCACATGCCGGTTATGGACGGCTATCAGGCGGCCCGGGCCATTCGGGCGCTGGATGATCCGGCGAAGGCGGGCATCCCGATCCTGGCTATGACCGCAGATGCATTTAAGGAGGATCAGAAAGCAGCGCAGGATGCTGGAATGCAGGGACATATAGCAAAGCCTATAGACATGAAACAACTGCTGGAAGCGTTGAAACAAGTATTACATCGATAGATCGGCGCGAGCCTTTATTACCGTGATGTATTTGTTCAACCCCAATCCAGAGCTCAAGGCTGAATTGATCCCCGATGGTTATACTCTGTATGCAGCAGCCTTCTCCGGTCACCCCGGCCTCACGGTCAAGGAGCGCGGTGAGCGCGTGGGAAGCTAAAGCGCGGGCAGTATTCAGACAGATAGCGGCAGAGGAAAAAACCAATGAAATCACAGCAATGCCGGAATAGCCGGAACTATTGGATATAGAAAATACCACCATCACAGCGGATGCTATGAGCTGTAAAAGTTCTGCTCGCTATGCATGCGTGAGCCGTGCACAATGGAGAAAAATGTATTGGCAACAAGAAGTAAATTCCGGTAAAATAAGGTGTCCTGCATTGCAAATCATAGGAGGTATTTGGCAATGGATAATATGGCGGTTTACAAAAAGACCCTTGGGTTCTCCCTGCGGCGGCTGGGATGGGACGTCCTGTCCGTGCTGATTTTATGCGCTCTTTGCGTGGCAGGCTTCATGATAGGAGAAACTGCGTCGGAAAACGGCTTGATCGGCTTGCTGATCGGTCTGGTGATCGGCGTGGTCATTCTGGTGATCCTTCTGCGCTGGGTTTCCTATAAGTATAAAGCAGGTCAAATCGCCATGATGACCCGCGGCGTCACGGAAGGGGCGCTTCCGGACGATGTGATCAGCGAAGGAAAAAAGGTGGTCAAGGAACGGTTTGCAACTGTCGCGGCCTTTTATGCCATCACTAGCGTGATCAAGGGCATATTCAACGAAATCAGCCGCGCGCTGACCAAATTGGGTGAATCTGTCGGGGGGATTCCGGCAGCACTGTGAGCAGCGTGATTTCCTCGGTGATTAGCGTAGTCGTCTCCTATCTGTGCGACTGCTGCCTGGGCTGGGTGTTCTACCGTCAGGACGTGAAATCTGCGAAAGCTACCTGTGAAGGCGCGGTGCTGTTTTTTAAGCGCTGGAAAACGCTGGCGAAAAACATGACCCGCGTGTTCGTGTTCGCGCTGGTCTCGCTTCTCGTCATCGGCGGCGTGTTTTTCGGGATCGCTTACCTGATCTTCTCCCGGTTCCCGGCCTGGTTCGGCGCCCTGGCCAAGGAATTCATTGAAATCGCGGAGCAGGACGGCACCCTGTCCATCCTGACCGACCCCAATTCACTCATGATTGTCGCTGCCGCAGTCGTTGGCGTGATCTTCTGGCTCATCCTGCACTCCGTGTTCATTCGGCCCTTCGTGCTGGTGGGCGTGCTGCGGAACTATATGGCTTCCGGCATCGGTGATATCCCCGAGGAAAGCTCCTTCGACGCGCTGGACAGCAAATCCAAGAAATTCCGGAAACTGCACGCTGAAGCCGTATAAGATCCAGTTTTGCAATCATCGGAATCATGAACGAAAAGAGGCGGAATCATTTGAAGTTTTTGAAAAACAACTGGGCGGTTCTTCTTACCGCGCTTTTCCTGATCGCTGTCGGCATTCTCCTTCTGATCCATCCGACGGGATTCACCGTCAGTTTCATCAAGGCGTTCGGCATCCTGCTCTTTGTGCTGGGCGTCTATGACATGATCAAGTATTTCCGCGCCGATCCGATGGAAGGCATGAAAGGTTCCGCGTTTTTCTCAGGATTAACGCTGATTGCGGCGGGCTGCTTCTGCTTTTTCAAGGCCGACTGGTTTTTAAGTGTTTTCCCGGCGCTTGCCGTGATTTACGGCGCTTTCCAGATCCTGATCGGCTTCAGGAAAGTGCAGCGGGTGGTCGACGCGCTGCGGCTGAAAATGTCTGATTGGCTGCTATTCGCGGTCAGCGCCGCAGTCACGCTCATGTTCGGTATCTGGATCACGCTGAATCCGGAAATGGCGTGGATCAGCGTATGGACGTTTACAGGAATCGCTTTGATCGTTGAAGGCGTGCTCGACCTGGCGGTCGTTATCATGCAAAGCTGGACGGCCAAAGAATAATCAACTGACAGCAAAAGATGGGTGGATACACAAATGGCAGGATTCATTTCAGCGCTGATCAAGCAGCGGAAGGACGCGAAAAAGGCGCAGCCAGATACCAACAAAAGGCTCAAGGAAATCATTGCGATCATCAGGAAGCACAATTACGACGATGGCATCACGCCCGATATCGTCGCAAGCATCCTGCAGGATCTGGGGCCTACCTTTGTCAAGATCGGACAGATCGCTTCCCAGCAGGGCGATTACATTCCGCCCGACTACTGCGACGCGCTGATGAAACTGCGCTCCAAAGTAGCGCCTATGGATATCGAGACCGTCAATGCCCAGATCGAAAAGCATCTAAGCAAACCGACGGGCGAATTGTTCGCTTCCTTTGAGGAAAAGCCCCTGGGGTCCGCCTCGGTCGGCCAGGTGCACCGGGCGACGCTGTCCGACGGAACCGTCGTGGCTGTCAAGGTGCGCCGCCCTGGCGTCGTGGATACGGTGGCGCGCGACTTCGCTCTGATCGAAAAGGTGCTGGACCTGTTCGTCAAGGAAGACGTGGGAGGCCTGGATATCAAGGGCCTGATTTCGGAGTTGGAAAAAACCTCGAAGGTGGAGCTGGACTTCACCCACGAAGCAAGCAATCTCGAACGCTTCTGGAACAATAACGCCAAGCGTGAAAAAGTGGAAAGCCCCAGGTGCTATCGTGAACTCACCTGTGAAGCCGTTCTTACCGAAGACTTCGTATCAGGCAACGAGGTCAGCGACGCTGCTTTCCTCGCTACGCTCAGCGAAGACGAGCGTGAGCGCGTCGCCGCCCTGGTGGCGGATAATTTCGCCTCCCAGGTGCTCAAGGACGGTTTCTACCACGCCGATCCGCACTCGGGCAACGTGCTGATCAAAGCTTCCGTTCCCCGCGCAGAGGGCGAGGAAGAAGCTGCCGGTGAAGGCCAGGCCGCCCTTCCCGAGCATAGTATCGAATGGATCGATTTCGGTATGATGGGCACGCTTTCTACGAAGCAGCAGCAGACCCTGATCGACATCGTCACCAGCGTGGTGATGCACGACGCGTACAGCCTGAAGCGCACCGTGCTGACGATCGCCCAGCCGAAAGGCGAAATCAATCATGGGGCGATCCTTGGGATGTGCGAGGATATGTGCGGCCAGTTCACCGGGACAGATTTCGGTGACTTTGACCTGGGCGACCTCCTGGGCAGCATTTTAGGCGGCCTTCAGGAAGAAAACTTTAAAATCGATCCTTTCATCACCAACCTTGCGCGCGGCATTGTCGCGGTGGAGGGAACCATCAAGACGCTCAGCCCGAACGTGAACATTCTGAATTATTTCACCAGCAAGGTGGACACCGGCCTGGATTTTGACTTAAGCCCAGAAAAACTCAAAGAGATGAATCCGCAGATCGCCTTGAAGCTGCTGCAGCTCTTCAACGGCATCACGGACTCCTCAAGCAAAACCGCCGAAGCGCTGGATATGCTGGAAAAGGGCCAGATCAAGGTGCGCACGGACTTTGCCTTTGAAGAAAAGGCCCTCAATAACGTCAACCGTCTGGTGGGGTACGCGATCCGGGCGCTTCTCATTGTGGCGCTCTTTATCGGTTCCTGCCTGCTGTGCTCGTCCGCGGAAATCACAAACGCCGCCACGGCTTTCACGATCGCCTTCCGTGCGCTGGGCCTGATCGGCTACGCCGTCAGCGTCTTCTTCGGTTACCGCCTGTACAGGAGTATGAAGAAAGGCAAATAAACAGTTATTATAACAATACATGAGGGAGGCAAAACGCAATGGCAACGATTGAAGAACTGATTCAGCAGTACGAAACGGATCCGGAACTGAAAAAAGAAGTGGAACAGATTCTGGAGGATGGCAAAATCACCATCAAGGAGTTCACGTCCTTTGCGAAAAAGCATAACGTGGACATTTCCCTGAAGGAACTGCCCAACGTCATCAAAGAGGCGAAGAAGCTGGGATTCATCAAGTAACCGGACGGCCGGCCCATACTATCCTGCGGCGGTGCTTTTGCCCGCCGCTTTTGGCTTGATAATACGATTCTTCTTCTAAAACGATAGAAACTTTCGGCGTCTTTTCCGCCCTGGCTTTGCTGAAACGCAGGCTCAATCGGCGCAAGTCCGCTTTATGCGGCCATCGCTTGTTTCGGCTGGAATCACCGCCAATGATAATCCCACCACAGATGGTCATCGGCGGTTCGTCTCCAGTCAACGTAGCTTTCGGCTCAGGGCTTCCGCCTAATCTCCGATAAAAACAGTCCACTTGACTGTTTTCCGGGCGCTTCGGCCCTACGATGCCTCCCTCCGTTCAGCTTTGTCAGGGCGAAAAAACCATCCAAAATCTGTTACGGCTTTAGAACGCGAATCGTATTATGATCATAAACTCGAGCGTTCCCCGCCGTCTGCCGGTCACAGCGCGTCCTTGCTGATGATGAGCAGGATACCATCTGCCGTATCCCGGCGATCGAACCTGTCATACCCTCGCCTGAAGCCTAATCAGCTGCTGCTCTTATTCAAGGCTTCCATACATCGCGACAGCTTCATCCACTGTGATATTTCCTTTTCCAACAAAGAACGCCGCGAGCCGGATTTGAGCCGTGAGCGCATCCGTAATGCCAAGCATTTCCGGAGATAGGGTCCGATTTGATGGCACCTGTCCGAAAGGCGCGTAAACCGCATCGAAAGACATATCTGTGGTGGGCGTTACCAGACGCTTTACGGAAGCCATCTCATTCAATTCTTTGTTTGTGATCAGAAACCGCATAAACTCGTTCGTCATAGCCAGATTATCGCAGTTCTTGTTCACGGAAAACTCTATGGAAGGACTGTCGATAAAATATCCGCCGTCATCCGCCATGGGGATCGGGGCAAATGAGTACTTGAAAGGCGCATTGGAAAACGCTTCAGACTGTTTTTCCCGTTTCTTGGTTCCGGACACGGTATCTCCGGCGCAGATCATCATCGGCACGTCGCCTTCAAAAAAACGCAGGATCACTTGGGTATAGTTGTCCCCGATCTGATCACACGCGGTAAGATCGACGCAGCCGCTCTGAATCAGCTGCTCCACGGCTTCCAGGGCCGGGCGCATGTATTCTCCCGCCGCGGGATCCAGATCATTGGCAAGCTTCAGTGCTTCCGGGTTTTTGGCAAGCGTGGCCACAAACAGCGGATAAGCGATCGTGTTCATGAAACAACTGGAAGACTTGAGGCTGTAGCCCATCATCGGGCTTAAGTATCCCTTGCCGCGGAACGCTTCGCACACAGCCAGCAGTTCTGTCCACGTGCTCGGGACGCTGAGGCCTTCCTTTTTAAACAGATCGTTGTTGACCAGCATGCCATAGGTTCTGGAGAAAACCGGCACCAGAAATACACGGCCTTCCGCGTCGCGGTTAATCAGGCCGGGGCGGATGCAGGTCAGATCCAGCCCCAGGGAGGAGGCGGAAAGATCCTCCATGTGAGCGACGACCGGAGCGTATTTTTCATTTCCGATCATCCATGTATAGGAGAAGAAGATGTTGGGGGCGTCATTGCCTTCCAGCACCGTACCCAGCGTGTTGTTGTAGTCGTCCAGCTTCACATAGCTGAGCCGCACATTCGGATATTTCTCGTTGAACCTGTCAAATTCAGCCTCCAACGCCTCAAAGTTATCATAGCTTCCGGCTATCGTGATATTGCAGCTGGTGCTTGTATCAAGAGCCGGTTTGAATCCGGCGTCGGCTTCCTGCTTTTTGTCGCCGCAGCCCGTCAGCGTTACAGCCATGCAAAAGATTAAAATGATGCAGATCAGTTTTTTCATGGTTTCTTTTCCTCCTTGATTCTCCGTATTTCTTTGATGACAAGCTTCATGTCGATGGGTTTTGCGATGTGTCCGTTCATGCCCACGCTCATGCATTCCGCGACGTTTTCCGAGAACGCGTCGGCTGTCATGGCGATGATCGGGATGGAAGAGGCCCAGGGGTCGTCCAACGCGCGGATATTCTTTGTCGCTTCCAGCCCGTTCATGATCGGCATCTGGATATCCATGAAGATCAGGGCGTATTTCCCTTTTCCCGCTTCAATCATTTTTTCAACGCATATCTGGCCGTTTTCCGCGCGTTCCGTCGTGATGCCAAACATGGAGAGCATGGCGGATATGATCTCCCAGTTGATGTCGTTATCCTCTGCGATAAGGATATTCAACCCAGCAAGGTCGGAATAATCATCTTCCGGCTCAATGGACTTTGCCTCCTTTCCCAGCAGTTCGTTTATTTTTTCGTAGAGCTTGGACCGGAACAGCGGCTTGCTGATAAAGCCGTTTACGCCGGCTTCTTTCGCCGTGTCCTCGATGTCCGACCAGTCGTAAGAGGAGATCAGAAGAATGGGGATATTGGCGTCGATCTCCGTGCGGATGTGCCGGACGGTGGTTACGCCGTCCATTCCGGGCATCTTCCAGTCCAGGATCGCCACGTCATACTGGTTTCCGGCCTCCTTACGGTGCCGGATCATCCCAAGAGCGCTCAGCCCGTCCTTCGCTTTCTCCACGGTGACGCCCAGTGATTCTAGCGTATCCACAGCAGTCTCCAGCAGAACCTCGTCGTCATCTACAATCAGCACATCGATGGGATCGAGCCGCATTTCTTCCAACTGCTTGTCCGCAACGGGAATATCCAGTGTGATCGTAAAGGTGGTGCCTTTGCCCTGCTCGCTTTGGCATTCGATGGTGCCGTTCATCAGCTCCACCATCTGCTTGGTGATCGCAAGCCCAAGTCCCGTGCCCTGAATGGTGTTCACGCGGCTGTCCGTCTGGCGGGAGAATGGCTCATACATCTTTTTCATGAATTCGGGGCTCATGCCTATGCCGGTATCGGAAACAACGTAGATCAGCTTGACGCTGCCCGCGACCGCACTTTCTTTCTCCCGCATATCCACGCTGACCCGCCCGCCCGGCTCCGTATATTTGATGGCGTTGGAAAGAATGTTGATATAGATCTGATTCAGCCGCAGCTGGTCGGCGTACAGATATTCCTTTTCCATGCTGTCAATCCTGAAGCTGAAATCAATATTCTTTTCTTTGATCATCGGCTGGGAGATGTTGATCAGGTTCTCCGCCGTCTCGACGATAGAGAAGGTCAGCGGGCTCAGATTCAGCTTGCCGCTTTCCACTTTGGAAATATCCAGGATATCGTTGATCAGCGTCAGCAGATGATTGCTGGCGAGGCCGATTTTCCGAAGATTGTCGGCAACCGATTCCAGATCGCCCAGGTTTTTCTCCGTAAGTGTTGTAAGCCCCATGATGGCGTTCATGGGCGTCCGAATATCGTGGGACATGGTGGAGAGGAAGTCAGTTTTTGCCTTGTTCGCCGCCTCCGCTTCTCTGGCTGCTGCATGGAGCCTCTTATTGAAATAGAGCATGACTGCCAGATCGAATACGAACAGGATCAGGAGGCCTGCGGAAACAACGCCGATCAACAGCCAGTTTTCGGTATTTACGTTCAGGTCCTTCATCGGCATGAAGCTCAGGAGCGTCCATCCGCCCGTCGCGGCAACGGGGGTATAGGCGAGGATGCATTCCTCGCCGCGGGAATTGCGCATAATGAAAGAGCCGGTCGACGAAGTGACTTTTCCATAAAGATCCTGAGCAGAGACGGAATCAATCACATTGTAAGATTTATAAAACTCAAAGAAACTGGAGTTTTTGTAGGAATGGCCCTTGATAATATAATCGCCGTCCGCGTCGATTATGGAAAGCTCGGCATTCTCGAATTCCTCCTGGGGGAAGACCCACTTCTGCTCCAGCTCCGAGATCGGCAGCACCCGCAGCAAAACGGCATCTCGGGAATCGCCGGTTTCTGGGTCGTGAAGCGTGATAAAATTGCAGAACGCGAGGGACTGTTCCCCGTTGACCGGGTTCGTATAGGCACGGGAAATGTTGATGGATCGCCCGATATCATAGATCCAGCTCACATCGTTCAGAAGACCCATCCGCGTATAGGAGACGGAATAATCGTCGGATATGTCCTTCTTTGCTCTCGTAGACAGGCCGGACAGCGTATCCAGATAAACGATATGCGCTGAGGCGTTCGGGAGGACATGCGAGATGCTGATGAAGGAGACAGCTTCCTCCATGGTCATTTCCTTGCTGTTGATGTAGCGCGCCCACACGTCACAGATGCGCTGTTCTCCCTCCAGATAATTCTCCGTAACATGCTCCATGGTGACCGTGGTGTTTTCAAAATGCTCGATCTGCCTTTGAGTCGTATGCCTGTGCTCAAAACTGGAATAAAGAACCACAAAGGTCAGCATAGCCACCGTGATGAACACGTTGACAGCTATGACCAAATTCTTTTTCACAGCATATTCCGCCTCCCTTCGCTATTTCGCTGCCGCGACCGCCAGCTCATCTGCAAATCGTCACGTGTTTTCACGGTAAGCAAACAGCTCCCTCACAAGCGGCAAGAGCGTATCGGCCAGCTGCGCGTGCCCGCGTCTGGTCAGATGGGTGAAGTCTATTGAGTTGAACTCGCACATCTCCGCGTTGAGGTAACGCGCGCCGTTACGGAGGGCAACCGCCTCCATATACGGAGGCAGCGCGGCAGCTTTTTCAACGCAGCCCTTGCCCATTACTTCGTCATGAAAGCCTTCTCCCAGGGGGGGCGGACAGACAACCAGAATATTAGGCTGCTTCCCGCCCCAGCAGGGGATACTTTTACACTTGAGAAGCAGTCTCTCCATACCAATGGCGATGGCAGGCGCGTTCGCCGCGAAGCGTTCCTTGGTGTCGTTGGTGCCCAGCATGATGATCAGCAGGTCCACAGGCTCATGGCTCATCAGGCAGGGATAAATGGTCTCGAGGCCCGGCATGCTCTCGTGCAGGGGATCAGAGAACACGGTCGTGCGGCCGGAGAGCCCCTCCTCCAGCACAAGGAAGTCCTCGCCAAGACGATTTTGAAGCAGGCATGTCCAACGCTCTCTCTCGTTAAAGCGATCGCCGCCGTCGGCACAGTCGTTTGGATCGGCGCAGTAGCCGTGCGTATTGGAATCGCCAAAACAGACAATATGCTTTTTCATTTTGATTCTTCTCCTCTTTCTGTTTTTCCACCGCCGCGGCTGATCGCGATAACAGTGTTTCGCAGTTGGCTGTTTCTGTATGCGTCACAGACGCAGCGCCTGTTCCCGAGCTGCCATGATCTGCTCCAGCAGCGCATCGCCGCTCTCAGCTTGCGTGTCCTTGCCGCGCAGCAGCTCCGTCAGCGCGCAAACCGGCTCATAAATCGGCGTAAGCGCCACGTTGCCGGTCGTACCCTTCAACGAATGGGCAGCAGCAAAAGCCCTGCTGATGTCTCCGGCATCCATGGCAGTCTTCAGCGCATCAAAGCTCCCGTCCGCCAGCGTCATGGCGACCATCTTCAGATAAAAAGCCTCGTTGTTCAGGCACCGTGCCATTCCCTCGGCGGTATTCGCGCCGAAAGCTTTTAATGCGTCAAGCGTCATTTTCTTCTACCTCCGTTTTTGTTTCATTTGATAGCCGCGCCGTCCGCCGCGGCTTTTATCCGCTCCCGCAGGATTTGCTCGAAGGACTCCGCCGGTACGGGCTTGGAGAAATAATAGCCCTGCGCCATATCGCAGCCCAGCTCCCTGAGGGCAAGATACTGTTCCTCTGTCTCCACGCCTTCGGCTACCACAGGCACATGCAGGTAATTCGCTATGTCGATGATCAGCTCAATCAGACGCATGTCTCTTGTCTCCCGGAAGGCGCTGCGTATGAAGCTCATATCAAGCTTCAGCGCGTCGATGGGCAGCTTCGACAGCATGCCCAGCGACGAATAGCCGGTGCCGAAGTCGTCCATTTCGATGCGGAATCCGAGCTTTTGAAGCATCTTGACCGTGCTGATGATCTGATCCGAATTCTCCGTGTAGGCCGATTCCGTGATTTCAAGCAGCAAATCTTCGCTGCGCAGATCATTCTGCCGGATAATTTCCTCCAGCTTATCCACCAGCAGGGGATCGTATAGATCAATGCGGGATACGTTGATCGAGACAGGAAGAGAAATGCCAAGGCGTTCCTTCCAGTCCCGTACCTGCTTTCCCGCTTCACACCAGACATACTGATCCAATGTCTGAATGAGGCCGTTGTTTTCAAAGAGAGGAACGAACACGTCTGGACTCACCATGCCAAGATGGGGATATTTCCAACGGATCAGCGCTTCGGCGCTGACAAGGATGGGCTCATTGGAACGTATGTCGAATTTGGGCTGATAATACACTTGAAACTGGCGTTCCCGGATGGCAGTGGGAAAGTCTTCGATCATCTGTTCGGCAAGGAGCTCCTTTTCATGCATGGAGCCATCATACAGCCCGATCACCCTGGTGACGCTGTCTTTCACGCTGTCAGCGGCCAGCTTGGCCCGGTCAAACCTGCGCTCGATATCCAGCGCCTTATCCACCTTAGCATAGACGCCCATCCGCAGGCGGACGCGGTTACCCTTCTGGCCGTTCTTGTTCAGGTAACCGGTGATTGTTTCCAGGAAGGCGTCGTAATCCAAAAGATGCGGACAATAGATCAGGAAGGTGTCTGCCTCACTCCGGCTGGCGATGCCACCCGTCTGCTCCACGAATTCCTGCGCCTTATCCGCTACCAGTCTGAGCACCTGATCTCCGTACAGCTTGCCATACCGATCATTGATGATATGGAAATGATTGATATTCAGCATGATAGCATCGGCGGGTTCATCCGGATGATTGGTGTCCAGCTGCGTCGCATAGAGGTAGAAAAACTCCTTGTTATAAAGCCCGGTCAGCTGGTCGCGCTCCGTCCAGCGCAGCGTGTCACGGTCTTCATACAGCTCAATCGTCCGCAGAATACGCGCCAAGACAACCTGCTGCCGCGGATAGGGCTTGGGAATGAAGTCACTGGCTCCCAGCGAAAGACATTCCACTTCCGATTCACTGTCCGAGGTCATGACAATCACAGGTAAGCGGTCGCTCCGGCTGTCCGCTTTGATCTGGCGCAATATGTCCGACCCATGAATATCCGGCAGGTTTAGATCCAGCAGAATGAGACTGAGCCGTTTGCTTTGGGCAAAAATGATCTCCAGGGCTTCTTTCCCGGTTCCTGCCACTATAACGTCGTATGTGTCCGCGAGATACATTTTTAGGATTTCCTGATTGACGGCTTCATCCTCAATCAGAAGAATCTTCCTTTGCTCGGCGGTTAGGTGAAAGGTAGGCTTCGTTTCGTGCATAGTCTTTTATTCTCCTGTATGCTTTCTGTCCCGAGCTTTCAGCTTCGTGTGACGGCCCCTGTGTTTTTCATCAGATGTTTGGAAGATATGGCTGTTTTCTCCGGTTATTGCTACAATTTCAGGATCGATAAAAGTGTTTTTGTCAATACGCTAAGGTCGATGGGCTTAGCGATATGCGCCTGCATGCCAGCGTCTATAGCGGCGTTCACATCCTCCTGGAAGGCGTTGGCTGTCATCGCCACGATGGGCACGTTAGCCAGCGCCTTATTCTCCAGCGCGCGAATGGATCGCGTGGCGGTATAGCCATCCATGACGGGTATTTGAATGTCCATGAGGACCGCATCGAAGTACCCGGGTTGAGAGGCGGAAACCAGATTCACCGCGATTTGCCCGTTCTCGGCTGTTTCTACGATAAAACCTATCTGCTCCAGGATCATTTTTGCAATTTCCATATTGATTATGTTGTCCTCTGCCAGCAAAAGGCGTTTCCCCGTGAAAACCGTCGTCTCGTCGGCGGCGTTCTCCTTGTGGATCTCCTCTTTCTCCGCCAGCCGGAATTTGAAGCGGAGAATGATCTCCGTGCCGCAGCCGGGGGCGGTGAGCACCTCGATGGCACCGCCCATCAGATCTACGATGCTCTTGGTGATCGCCAGCCCAAGACCGGTGCCTTCCACGCCGCTGTCCGTGGAACTGCGTTCGCGCTCAAAGGCGCCCCACATCCGCTCCACAAATTCCTTGGACATGCCGATGCCGTTGTCCTGAATACGGATCTCATAGGA